>JAYRVL010000063.1:0-5044 GCA_041918575.1 Anaerolineae bacterium
GGCCAGGGCGACCGACGCAGCGACGAAGATGTGGTCGAAGGCGAGTTCAGGCCAGTCTAACCTTCTGAGAATTCGGAGGTCTGCTTTGCAGGCTTCCGAATTCTTTTCAGACTTCCGCAACCGGCAAGTCTGTGATATAATACGTGTACTTGTTGACCCATGTGTAACAGTACAGAGGGGTTTTGAGGAGTCGAAAATGTGGTTTTGGAATCCACTCTATTTCTTGTTTACATTGCCGGCGCTGATCCTGGGCCTTGTGGCACAGGCCATGGTGAAAGGCGCGTTCAGTAAGTATTCGAAGGTGCGCACCTACCGCGGATTGACCGGCGCGCAGGCGGCCCAGGCCATTCTGCGCAGTTTCGGCCTCTTCGACGTGACGGTTGAGGAGACGCAGGGGATGCTGTCCGATCATTATGACCCGCGTACGCGCACCCTGCGCCTGTCGCCCGATGTCTACCGCAACAGCTCGATTGCGGCCGTTGGCGTGGCTGCGCACGAAAGCGGGCACGCGCTGCAGCACGCCAAAGGCTATTGGCCGTTGCAAATTCGCACCCAAATGGTGCCGACGGTGCAGCTTGGCTCCTGGCTCGGCCCGATCATCTTCATGGCCGGTTTCCTGTTGGGCGGCCAGGTCGAAGGCTCGCTGGGTTATTATATCGCGCTCGCTGGCTTGATTCTGTTCGCGGCGGTGGCTGCGTTTGCCGTGGTCACTTTGCCGGTTGAACTGGACGCCAGCCGCCGCGCCAAGCAAGTCCTGGTTTCCGAGGCCATCCTGGATCGCTCGGAGATGGACGGGGTCAATCGCATGTTGAACGCCGCCGCCCTCACCTACGTGGCCGCGGCCGTGCAGGCGATTCTTACCCTGCTCTACTACGCCTACCTGTTGTTCGGCCGTCGGCGCGATTGATCGCGGCGAGCCTGTGTTCCCCATGTGATTCTGCGTCACACCCCGCGCAGAATCTTTGCTTTAGAAACGAGGTATCCGCATGTCGAATTCGAGACGCAATCTGATCGTAGCTATCATTGTTTTGGCCGGTGCATTGCTCTTGCTCTGCATCTGCGCCGTCGGCGCCTGGTTTGCCGTTCGTCCAAGCCTGGATCGGGCGGACTTTCTACAAGGCCTGCAGCCAACCGCGGCGATCACGCGCCAGGTCGCGCCGGCCACCGCGACGCCGGCACGCTCCCAACCGCGTGCCACCGCGACCCCGGCCAATCAACCGTCGGCGCCGGTCACTCCACCCACCGCGCCCGTCCTGCCTACAGCCGTGCAGGCGCCGGCTGGCGCGGACATCGAAACGGCGCTGCTGACCAACCTCTACGAGCGCGTCAACCCGTCCGTGGTCAATATCACGATTCTGGGCCGGGCCGGCGACCAGGTGCTGCCAGGAATGGGCATCCCAACGCCGGAGAATCCAGACGAACTGCTGCCGGTCAGCCAGGGTTCGGGTTTCGTCTGGGATGCGGAAGGTCATATCATCACCAATGCACACGTGGTTGAAGGCGGCGACGGTGTGCGCATTACCTTTGCCGACGGCACCTCAGCGGTCGCTGAAGTGATCGGCGCTGACCTTGATTCAGATTTGGCGGTGGTCAAGGTTGACCCGGCCACCGCGGCCCTGGTTCCGGTGACCCGCGGCAGCATGGACTCGGTGAAGGTTGGGCAGCGCGTGGCCGCCATTGGCAATCCCTTTGGCTACAACGGCACCCTGACGGTGGGCGTGGTGAGCGCCATTGGCCGTTCCATCTCCTCGCTGACGCAGTTCAACATTCCCAGCGTAATCCAGACCGATGCGCCGATCAATCCGGGCAACTCCGGCGGTCCCCTGCTCGACATGGACGGCGCGGTAATCGGCGTCAACGCGCAGATCGAAACGTCGGGCGGCGTGCGCGCCAACTCAGGCGTCGGTTTTGCCATTCCGATCAGCATCGTGACGCGCGTAGCGCCGGCGCTGATCAACGAAGGGGTCTATCGCCATGCTTACCTGGGCATCAGCGGCAGCACGTTCAGCCCCTTCTGCGCCGATGTGCTCGGCATTGATCCCTCGGTGCGCGGCGCGTATGTCAATGAGGTGCAGAACGGTGGGCCGAGCGACAAGGCCGGCCTGCGCGGCGGCTCACGGCCGGTTGACAAGCTGACCTGCCCGGATGCGGCCGGCGGCGATCTCATCACGGCCATTGACGATCAGCCTGTGACTCGCTTCGACGATCTCCTGGTTTACCTGGAGACCTACAAAGGCCCTGGCGACACGGTGACGCTGACGGTTCTGCGCGATGGGCAGGAACAGAAGATCGCAGTAGAACTGGGCCGCCGACCCCAGCGCAGCCAGTAGGGTTGGCAAATTCAGCGCAAGGAAGTATTTTCTATACGCCGTTGCCGCGCAGCCAGGCAATCACCTCACTGCGCGGCACGCTCACCTGCTGGCTGCTGGTCAGGTCGCGCACGGTGACGCTGGCCGCGGCCAGTTCGTCATCGCCCAGGATCAGCGCAAAGGCGGCCTGCGCCCGATCCGCCTGCTTGAGCTGCGCCTTGAGGCTGTCGCGGTAGGGCAGCAGCGCGCCGATGCCGGCCTGGCGCAGGGTCTGCAGCAGGCGGATGGCCTCCACTTTGGCGGCCGGGCCACGATAGACCAGCATGACCAGGGGCAAGGGCAGAGCCGGCGCCTGCACGCCCTGCGCCTTCAGCGCCAGGATGATGCGCTCGATGCCGGAGCCGAAACCGACGCCCGGCACGGCCGGCCCGCCCAACGCTTCGATCAACCCATCGTAACGCCCCCCACCGCAGACGGCCGCCTGCGCGCCAATGTCCTGCGCCCACACCTCGAACACCGTTTTGACATAATAATCCAGCCCGCGCACCAGCCGCGGGTTGATGGTGTACGGCCGCCCAAACAGGTCCAGATACTGGCGCAGGGTGGCGAAGTGCGTGCGACAACTCTCACACAGAAAATCATGAATCACCGGCGCCGAAGCCAGCAGCCGCTCCATCGTGGGGTCTTTGGAATCGAGCAGGCGCAGCGGGTTGCGCGCCAGGCGGGTGCGGTCGGTTTCACCCAGTTGCTCAGCCAGCGGCGCGAAGTAGTCGCGCAGGGCCTGCACAAAAGCCGGTCGGCACTCGCGACAGCCGGTGCTGTTGATCATGAACGAAAGGCCCTCGAAGCCCAGGGCATCGTACAAGTCCCAGGCGATGCTCATCACCTCGACATCAATGGCCGGGTCTTCCTCGCCCAGCGCCTCGACATTGAACTGATGATGGATGCGGTAACGGCCGGCCTGCGGCTTTTCCTGGCGAAAGATGGGGCCGACCGCGTAAAGACGCAGCGGCGCCGGCCGCGTGTGCATGCCGTTCTCGACGTACGCACGCATGATGCCGGCCGTGAACTCCGGCCGCAGAGTCAGCTCGTCGCCGCCCTTGTCCTGGAAGGAGTACATCTCCTTTTGCACAACCAGGTCCGAACCTTCGCCCACGCCGCGCGTAAAGAGGGCCGTGGACTCGAAGATGGGCACGCCAAGCGGCTCGAAGCCGTAGAGCGCGGTGATGCGCTGAATGTTTTGTTCGATCAAGCGCCAGTAGGGCCATTCTTCGGGCAGAATATCCCTGACGCCGGTGGGCGCCGTGTAGGGCATAGGACAATCCTCATCGGATAAAATTGCACGCTCAGGGTGCATTTATTCTACCATCCCGCCGCGCAGACGTCTAACTGGCGCGCAGCGTCCGCTAAGGCATTTGACAGCCACTCTCTCATCGGTTAGACTAAACAAGAATCGTGCGGGCCAAGCGCCGAATACAGCGCCTTTGCGCAGGCTCATATTCGCTCACAACTACCCTGATTCCAGGAGAAAAAAGAACTTTATGTCTCGATTCGATCACCTCCGCCAACGAGCACCCCTGCTGCTCGTGTGGGCGCTGCTGCTTGCCGCCTGCACACCCAACACCAACCGTGCGCCGACTGCAAACACGCCTAGCGTACTGGCGGTGGAGAGCTTCCTGGCCGACATCACCCGCCAGGTCGCCGGCGACCGTCTGACGGTTGACACCCTGATGCCGCTCGGCGTTGACCCCCACAGCTTCGAGCCGACGCCCGCCGACGTGGCAAAAGTGAGCGCCAGCACGGTGCTGGTCACCAACGGCGCCGGGCTGGAGGCTTTCCTGGACAAACTGCTGCAGAACGCGGGCGGCGAGCGCGTGGTGATCGAAGCCGCTAACGGCCTGATCCCGCGCACGCCAACCGCAACTGAAGAAGCCCATGACAGCGCAGAGCCAGAGCATGCGGAAGGCGACCCTCATTTCTGGCTCGACCCGACCCTGGTCATGCGCTACGTCGAGAATATCCGGGACGGCCTGAGCCAGGTGGACCCGGACGGCGCCAGCCGCTACGCCGCCAACGCCGCCGCGTACCTGGCACAACTTCAGACCCTGGACGCCTGGATTCGTGAGCAAACCAACCAGGTGTCCGCGGCCCAACGACAGTTGGTGACCAACCATGAGAGCCTGGGCTACTTCGCCGATCACTACGGGTTCCAGGTCATCGGCGCCATCGTGCCCAGCGTCAGCAGCGGCGCTTCCCCGTCCGCGCGGCAGTTGGCCGCGTTGGTTGATCAAATCAAGGCGACGGGCGCGCGGGCCATTTTCCTGGAAACAGGCGCCAACCCCCAACTGGCCGAACAGGTGGCGGCCGAAACCGGCGCCCGCGTCGTCACCGGCCTGCTCAGCCATTCGCTCAGCGCGCCGGGCGGCGAAGGCGACACCTACATCGAGATGATGCAGCACAACACGCGCATCATCGTCGCGGCGCTGCAGTAACCCCTGATCGCCATGAGCGATGCCCCAAGAAACGAGGCCTGACGTGGTCGGCTCCTTGCAGATCCCCCCGACACCTGACGCCCTGGCACGCGTTCCAGACGCCCCGGCGCGCCTGGATGTGGATGGCATCACGGTCGGCTTCGATGGCAAGCCGGTCTTGCGTGATCTTTCCTTTCTAGTTCCCCACGGCGCGCAGGTGGCCGTGGTGGGGCCAAACGGCGCCGGCAAATCCACCCTGCTCAA
>JAYRVL010000064.1:0-1753 GCA_041918575.1 Anaerolineae bacterium
GACCTGGCGCGACGATGAGCCGGATCCCCTGAGCAAGGGGCTGAGCCAACTCGACGCCTACCTGGCCGGTCTCGGTCTCGACACCGGCTGGCTGGTCATCTTCGATCAGCGCGCCAACCAGCCGCGCATCGCGGAGCGCACCACGACCGCCGCCGCGCTCACCCCGGCCGGCCGGTCCGTCACCGTCATCCGCGCCTGAGCGGTCACACCGACCCTGGAGTCCGATTGCCTGAGATATTTATGAACACCACCCTGCTGGATCAGATCATCGCCATCACCGAGGTCAGCGCCAAACACTGGCAGCCCTTCGACGCGACCTCGCCTGGCGGCATTCCGTTCGCCGGTTACCTCTGTCGCCAGGAGAGCGACAAACTGGGCATGCTGGCCATCACCCGGTTGGGCGGTCAGGAGCGCCTGGAGTTCATCCCGGCCATGCCCAAAATCCACTATCCGTACATTCAAGATCGTGAGGGGCGCCTGCAGGTCAGCATCCCCGTACCGATCAACATCGTGGATGCGCGTTTCACGGTCAAGCTGGATGGCACCGCCATCATCTTCTACCCCCTGACCGATGCCCAGGGTCAGGTACTCGAAGTGATTGCGCGCACGCGCCTGCTGCCGATGTTGGCGCCCAGCCGCTGGGGCGACTGGCTTGGGCTGCTCGCCGATGTCCTGCCCAACCGCGCGCCGGTAGAAGCCGCGGTGCGTGAGCAGCACGTCGTGCTGGTCTTCGAACTGTGGGGCCATCGCAACCCGCACCTGGTGCGCTACGAGCAGCCGCTGGCGCTGACGCTGCACACCGCCATCCGCCACCGCAAGCCGGTCAGTCATCAGCGCCTGGCCGACATCGCGCAGCGCTACGGGCTGGCCCTGGCGCCCACGCTGGAGGCGGCCGCGCCCGATCCGGCCGGGCTGGCGGTCGCGTACCGCCGCTGGCAGGCGCGGCTGGAGGCCGAGAATCAAGCCGCCGGCCAGGATGTGTTCGTGCAGGAGGGCGCGATCCTGGTGCTTTCCACGGTCGAAACGGCCACCTACTGGAAATGCAAACCGCCTTCGATCGAAGAGATTCACTGGCAGGCCGGTCAGCGCATCAGCAAGGAGATTGTGCGCCAGGCGCTGCTCAAGCTGCTGGAAAACGGCTACGACTTTGCCGCCGGCCGCGTCGAAGACGTGCAGGCGGCCCTGGAGGGCGATTTCGATCCTCAGCAGGTCGCGGCCGAGGCCGAGCTGATCAACCGCACCTACCTGGACTTCGTGATCGAGATCCAGCGCCAGGCCTGGCTGCGCAGCCTGGTGGACAGCTCCGGCCTGAACCCGCACGACCTGCCGGCCCTCATGCGCCACCTCGCCCCCCACTACCCGCGCAAGGAGATGGGCTGGGTCTACGCCACGGTCAAGACGCTGTATGGCGCAGGCTGAAGGTTGTTTTGCCTGGCGGCGCCACGGGGCGTCTGATGACTGCGTTGACACCTCTCCCCGTTCTATCCGCGGCAAGCGATGGACGTCACAAGTCTTGAAGACTCGTGACGTCCGTGTTTGTGTGATGCGATCTCAGTTTGTCGCGGCCTTGGGCGGTCGTCCGTCGGAGGTTGGCGCCCGGTCCGGATCGTCCGCGGTCAGCGCGAACGGTATGTCAATCAGCCGCGCGTCGGGGCCGATCTCCTCCATCGCCTGGGCGGGGCAGGAGCCTGAGGTGCATTTGCGCACCAGCAGGTTGTCCAGGTACGCGCCCTCAGAATAGGTGATCGAGAAA
>JAYRVL010000065.1:0-3399 GCA_041918575.1 Anaerolineae bacterium
CGAACTGCTGGACCGAGGGATTATCCGACGCATCGCCATCCTCTGCCCACCCTACCTGTGCGACCAGTGGCAAGAGGAGTTGGCCTCGAAATTCAATATCGAGGCCGTTGTCATGCGTTCCGGCACGGTGGCCCGTCTCGACCGGCTGACGCCGCCGGACAAGAGCATTTTTCAATTCTACCCGCACTTTGTCGCCAGCATCGACACGGTCAAAAACGAGCGCTACCGGGCGGCTTTCTTGCAGCACTGCCCCAATTTCGTCATCGTTGACGAAGTGCATGGGGCGGCAGCGCCACCCGGCGACCGCAGCGCACGCGCCCAACAACAACGCCACGACTTGCTGCAAGAACTCGCCGCGCACCCTAATCGGCATCTTGTGTTACTGAGCGCTACCCCTCATAGCGGCGTTGAAAGCGCCTTTCTTTCCCTGCTCGGCCTGCTACGCCCGGCATTTACTAAACTGAACCTTGTCAGCTTGTCGGCCGATGAACGGACTGAACTGGCCCAGCACTTTGTGCAACGACGGCGCGCCGATGTGCAGAATTGGATGGGCGCAGACACCCATTTCCCTGAACGGGATACACAGGGCGCGGAACAGCCATACATTTTCTCGCAGGAATACCGCAGTTTCTACAACGACGTTTATGCTTTTGCCCGCGAACTGGTGCAAAGCGCGGAAACGTTAACCGGGTGGCGCAAGCGCATGCGTTTCTGGTCGGCGCTGGCGCTGCTGCGCTGCGCCACATCGTCGCCGGCCGCGGCTGAGGTGGCTTTACGCCGCCGGCTGGACCAGGCTGGGGATGCCGAATCGGCCGATCTCCTCGACGAAACCGGCGAAGGGCTGGACATCGCCTTTACTTCCCTCATCTACGACCCAACCGATAGCGAAAGCAGCGTGGACGCCCCGCCCGGGCACATCTTTGAGGTCCAGGCCCAGGATCCCGACTGGCGCGACAGCGACCGACGCCGACTGCGCGACTTCGCGCGCCGCGCCGCAACTCTGTCTGGCGCAACCGACAGCAAACTGCAAAAGCTCATAGCCGTCATCACCGATATGTTGCGCGACGGTTACCGGCCGATTGTGTGGTGCCGTTACATCGCCACGGCCGACTACGTGGCGGCGGCCCTGCAACAGGCTTTGGATCAACGCAGCGGCGACCTCAAAGTGACCTCCGCTACCGGCGCTATCTCAGAGGATGAACGTCGGCTCAAAGTGGCCGAACTGGTTGCTTACCCGCGGCACATTCTGGTAGCTACCGATTGCCTGAGCGAAGGCATCAATCTGCAAGAGCACTTCGATGCCGTCGTCCACTATGACCTGCCCTGGAATCCTAACCGGCTGGAACAACGGGAGGGGCGCGTGGATCGTTTCGGACAGCAGGCGCAAAAAATCCGGGCCGTTCTGATCTTCGGACAAGACAACCCGGTTGACGGCGCTGTTCTAGACGTGCTGCTGCGCAAGGCGCGCGACATCTACCAGAGTCTAGGGGTGCGCGTGCCACTGCCGGCCGAGAGCGAGACGATCATGGAAGCCGTTCTCAACTCGCTTTTCCACCAATCCCAGCCCGTACAGGTATTCCAACTGAGCTTGTTTGACGCGGCGGATCCAGGCAGCCAATTGGTGCAGCGGGTGCACGCAGAATGGACGCGCGCGGCGGCGCGGGAGAAAGAAAGCCGCACGCGCTTCGCCCAACGCGCCATCCGGCCGGAAGAGGTCGAGCAAGAGCTGCGTGAGAGCGACCGTGTGCTGGGCAGTCCCGATGAGGTGGTACGCTTCTTGCAGATGGCAGCCGAACGCCTGCACTGCGTGTTGCAGCCCGTGCGGCGCCCGGGTCTGCCGGTCGGCGCGCGTTGCTTCCATCTGCCACCGTCTACGCTGCCGCCGGTGGTGGCCCTACGCCTGGGCCACACACCCAACCCGTGGCCGATCACCGTGGATTCGCCATCACCGGAGGGTTTTAGTTATGTCGGCCGCAACCACCCTCTCATCGAGGGCCTGGCGGAATACGTTTTGGATCTGGCGTTTCACCCCACAACGGATGGCGCGCCGGCCGCGCGCGTGGGCGTCGTGCGCACCGCCCAGGTGCGCGAGCGCACTACTCTGCTGCTGTTGCGCCTACGCTATCTGCTGTATGAACGTGAGGATGGCCTGCCGACGCTGGCCGAAGAGACGCTAACCTGGGGCTTTACCGGCTGGACACCTGGCATTAAACCGTTGACGCCAGAGGCGGCGCAGCGGCTGCTGGATGAGACCAAGGCAACCGGCAATGTGGTCCCGGCCGAAAAACAGGCATGGATAGATGATATGCTGGGCGAGTGGGTAGGTTTACAACCGCATCTGGCGCAGATTGTGCAGCAGCGCGTGAACACGCTAGAGACGTCCCATAGTCGCGTGCGACGGATCACTCGCCGGCAGCGCATCCGTGTGGAACCCCAGCTACCAGCCGATCTGCTTGGGCTGGTGGTTCTACTGCCCGTTGTCGGCGGACAGGAGATTTGAAGCCATGCACCTCATCTCCATTCACGTGGAAGGCGGGTTGCTCTCGCCGGACTTCCTGGAAACGATCCACGCTGCGCCGGGGCAGCCGGCGGCTGATTTTGGGTTGGACAAACGCGCCTCGCTGGTAGATGAAGTCTCCGCCATTTGGAGCGAGGTGCGCAGCTATTGGGAGGCGTTTCAGCACCGGCTGGCGCGCGTGCAGGCGCGTAGCGAGTCGGCCACGACGGTCACGCGCGAGCAGTGGGTACTTCCCCTACTGGAATCGCTGGGTTATACGCTAACCTTCCAACGGGCGGCGGCGGAGGTGGATGGGCGCAGCTACGCCATCTCCCACCGCGTTGGAGAAGCTGAACAAGCCCCGCCGGTCCACATTGTAGCGTTCGACCAGGCGTTGGGCGACCGGCCGCCGGCAGGGCGCGGCGCTCTGGCGCCGCACGCTTTGCTCCAAGATTATCTCAACCGCAGCGACGATGCCCTGTGGGGGATCGTCACCAATGGACGGGTGCTACGCCTGCTGCGGGATTCTACTTACTTCACTCGACCGTCTTACATTGAGTTTGATCTGGAACAGATGATTACGGGTGAACGGCTGGATGAGTTCTTTTTGCTCTACCGGCTGGCTCATCGCACGCGCCTGCCCATGCCCGGCCAACCTCCCGGCGACTGTTGGCTGGAGCGCTATTACCAGGCGACATTGGAACAGGGTGGGCGCATCCGCAACGGGTTGCGCCAGGCGGTGACGGACGCCATCATCCACTTCGGCAACGGTTTCCTGCGCCACCCGCGCAACAACGCGCTGCGCCAACGCCTGGCCGACGGCGGTCTGTCTCCCAACGCTTACTATCAGCAGTTGCTACACCTAATCTACCGCCTGCTCTTCCTGCTGGTGGCCGAGTCGC
>JAYRVL010000066.1:0-2032 GCA_041918575.1 Anaerolineae bacterium
CCGCTTATGTGAGCAAGAGCGAGGGCGTCATGATCAACTCCGACTGGCTGAACGGGACGCCGGCGGCCGCAGCGATCCGGCGCACCGTGGCCTGGCTGGAGGCGCAAGGCGTCGGCCGGCGCGCCGTCAACTACCGCCTGCGCGACTGGCTGATCAGCCGCCAGCGCTACTGGGGCGCGCCCATTCCCATCGTCTATTGCGCCGCTTGCGGCATTGTGCCCGTCCCCGACGAGCAACTGCCGGTCCTGCTGCCGGATGACGTGGAATTCATGCCCACCGGTGAAAGCCCGCTGAAACTGCGCCCCGACTGGTATCAGACCGCCTGCCCGGTTTGCGCCGGCCCGGCCGTGCGCGAGACCGATACCATGGACACCTTCATGTGCTCCTCGTGGTATCAATATCGTTATCTGAGCCCCCACAACCGGGACGCTGCCTTCGATCCCGCCGAGGGCGCGTACTGGCTGCCTGTGGACCAATACACCGGCGGCATCGAACACGCCACCATGCACTGCATCTACACCCGTTTCTTCACCAAAGCCATGCGCGACATGGGGCTGGTGACTTTCGACGAGCCGATGCTGGCGCTGTACAACCAGGGCCTGGTGCTGGGGCCGGACGGCGAGAAGATGTCTAAATCGCGCGGCAACGTCGTCGCTCCCGACGATCTGGTGGAAAAATATGGCGCGGACACCGTGCGCGTCTATTTGATGTTCTTTGCCCGCTGGGACCAGGGCGGGCCGTGGAACCGTGACGGCATCAAAGGGCCGCAACGCTTCCTGCAGGATGTCTGGCGCATGGCTACGCGCGCCTACGCCCCCGCGCGCGAGGACGCCGCCGCCACGCGCGCCCTGCGCCGCAAGACGCATCAGACCATTCAAAAAGTGGGGCGCGACATTGAGGAATTTTCTTTCAACACGGCCATCGCGGCCCTGATGGAACTGCGCAACGTCATGCAAGAGGCGGAGAAACAGGCCAATGTCAGCCCGGCGGCCTGGGATGAAGCGGCTCAGGCCATGCTGCTGCTGCTGGCCCCCTTCGCCCCGCACATCGCCGAGGAGCTGTGGCAGCGGCGCGGCGGGACAACCAGCATCCACCAACAGCCCTGGCCTGCCTTTGACGCCGACATGGCCCGGCAGGAAAGTATCACCCTGGTGGTGCAGATCAACGGCAAAGTGCGCGACCGCATTGAGATAGCGGCCGACAGCAGCGAAGACGCCATCCGCGCCGCTGCCCTGGCCTCCGACAATGTGCAGAAGTTCCTGGACGGCCGCCCGCCGCGCCAGGTGATCATCGCCCGCGGCGCGCTGGTCAATATCGTCGTCTAGCCGCCGGCGACGTCATCCGACCGCAGGGCGCGGCGCGCAGGCGCTGCGCCCTGTTTCTGCCCTGCCGCCAAACAGGGTGAGGCGCTGCAGCCTGACGGCGGGTGGCTGCCAACCCCAAACCATTCCGCCCCACCCCCACCTGAACGCGGGCAGGGTCGTAGCCTTGTTTGCGCGCCTCAGTCGGCGCGAAAGCTGTCCAGAAGGGCCTGAAAGCGTGGGTCGTCGCGGATGAAATCGAAATCGGGGTCGCGGCTGGCCCAGGCAAGCGATGTTTGTTTCTTATTCAGGGCGATTTTGAGCAAAGTCAACGCCTTATCCACGTCCCCACAGATGGATGCAAAGCAGGCCCGCTGATACTCGTTCTCTTTCTCTAACAGCGGGCGCGCAACGGCTACCTGGGCCTCATACTGCGCCGACAAGCCTAGCTTGCGATAGCAGGCTGCCAGACTGGAGTGGGCGATGGCGTCCTGCGGGTCGAGTTCGATGGCTCGCTGGTAGGCGGCGAGGGCGTCGTCGTTTCGGCCGATATCGCTGTACACATTCCCCAGGCCGTTGTAGGCGTAGGCGTCCTTCGGGTCGAGTTCGATGGCTCTCCGGTAGGCGGCGAGGGCGGCGTCGTTTCGGCCGATAGCGAAGTACACAATCCCCAGGTAGTTATGGGGCCAGACGTACTTCGGGTCGAGTTCGATGGCTCGGTGGAAGGCGGC
>JAYRVL010000067.1:0-2997 GCA_041918575.1 Anaerolineae bacterium
ATCACGTATTCGTGGGCGCCGTGGCTTTCCACCCGGCGCAGCCCCGTCTCGAAGCGGGCCGCGTCCCGCTCCTGGGCGCAGATGTGGGCGATGGGTTGGCCCAGGGCGTCGGCCTCGCGGATGCCGTACATCGCCTCGGCCAGGGGGTTGAAAAAGGTGATGCGCAGTTCCCGGTCGGTAGTGATGATGGCGGAGTCCGTGGCGCTGCGCAGGATGTTGTCCAGATAGGCGCGGGCGTCGGCCAACGCGATCGTCCGCTCGGCCACCCGCCCCTCCAAATCCTGCACCAGGGCGCGGAGTTCGCCGGTCATTTTGTTGAAGGATGCGGTCAGATAGCCGAATTCGTCGTTGTTCAGCAGAGGGATGGTCACATCCAACTGTCCGGCATCCACCTGCTTCAGCCCCGCCAGCAGATTGTCTAGCGGCCGCACCAGGATAGCGCGGAAATAGAGGGGAATGGTCAGGAGCAGCAGGGCCGTGCTGAGCAGGGCCAGATAGAAATAGGGCAGCAGGAAGGTGTGCAGGGTGCGGCGGAATTCAAGATGGAATCCCGCGGCCGCGCCGTCTGCGCCCCCGACGTAGGGCAAATCCTGGGCAAGCTGGAAATAGGCCACCCGCGTATTCCCATCCCCCGGCAGCGCGCCGAGCAGCCGATAGGAATGCCAAGGGGCGCGCATGTCGAAAGGCGCAGGGTCGTCGAGGGTCACAAAGCTTGTCTCGAAGGCGCCATCCGGGTAAAGGGTCAACTGCAGGGTGTTTCGGTGCGTTTCAGTGCTGAATTCAGGCAGATTCAGCCAGGTGACGATCGTTTTTTGGGGCGCGCGGTGAATGTAGAGACCCCCGACTTCGTTGGCGGCCGGTGGATCCAGATCCAGCCCCAGCACGAAAATGGCCGGGACGCGGCCGTATTGAAACAACGAGTCATAAAGGGGCGCCTCCCGACCAAAAGAGATGGCTGAATTGCGCATGATATAGAATTCGGACCAGGTTTTGCCGAAAAAGGGAAAGTCGAAGCCGATCGCCGCATGGTTGTATTCTTCGGGCAACGCTTCATCCCAGGCAGGCTCGAAGCGGTAGGCAACCCAGTCGGTGGTGTACCCGCCCCGCGCGTTCGGGCTGAAGCGCAGGGTCTTGCCCGCCAGGTCGCTGTTCGGATTGTGGTAGGATTGGGTGAAGGGTTGGGTAAGCAAATGGCCCATCGCTCCGGTGAGCGCCATCAGGCTCGCCAGGGAAACCGCCGCCAGTTTGACGATGAACGAGGTCTGCTCCGGCAGCGCCTGCAGGTAAAAAAGGATGAAGATCAGCACGGTGGCCAGAATCCCCACTGAGATCAGGGCGGAACCGATGGATTCGGAGAGAAGGGCATTGTCTCGCAGGAGACTGATCCCCATGATGAGAAGCGGGAGCAGCCCGATCAGCGCCGTGTTGCGCGCCCGCCGCGCCAGCGCCTCCCTGGGCTGCCAGAATGTGCGCCAATAAGGGGCCGGCCGGGGGTCGGCCAGAGCCACTTTGCGCAACGCCACCCACGCGATCCAGACGATGAGGAAAACGAGCGTCCACCCTGGGCGATAACGAACGTAGCCCTGGGCCAGCATGACGTAGCGGTAGATGGCAAATCCCAACTCCCCCAGCGGATAGAGCAAGGAGAGCCAGAAAGCCACCCGCATTTCCCGCCTCTCGGCCGGGAAGCAGGCTGGGAAGCGATAGGCGAACTGCAGCAGGCAGACCAGCCCGGCGGTGAGGAAGACGGTTTGCAGGGGCAGGGCGAGCTGGCCGGCGTGGGGATAGAGCGTGCTCTCCAGGAACATCAACAGAATCGTCCCCGCCAGCCCGGCGAAGACGCCCAGGAGAAAGCCCATCGTCACCGCTTTTTGGCCATGCTGCCGGGCGCGGCGCAGCAGCAGTCCCAGGTAAGCGATCACAAAACCGATGAAGATGAGCAGAGAGAAATCGCTGAGCGCAGTGGGGGTCAAGTAGAAAGAATGCATAGTTGTTCCTGCAGGCGTTGAACCCGGCGCTCCAGGCCGCCCGGCTCCTCCAGCGGCTCGCCGCGGGCCGCGGCCAGGGTCAATTGCGGCGGGCGGATGAGCGCCTGGCCGATCAACGCCACGAAGTCGGCCAGGTCGCCGGCGTCTGCTTTTTCCAACGCCAGCAGGTAGTCGCCGCGGGCTTCGAGTTGGATGATGACCGGCGCGAAGCCGTGCTGCATCAAGATGAGGTTGGTGAGCTCAAGGCCAGGATGATGCGTGCATCCACGGCGATGGCGCCCTGACCAGCGGGCATGACCAGCAGTGGGTTGATGTCCAGTTCGCTGATCTGCGGATGATCCACGACCAACTGGCCGATGCGCAGCAGGACATCCACGAGCGCGGCGCGATCGGCCGGTGGCTGGCCGCGCAGGCCGTCGAGCAGGCGGCTGCCGCGCACCTCCGCGATCATCTCCTCGGCGTCCTGCCGCGTGAGGGGCGCCAGGCGAAAGCTGACGTCGGCCAGCGCTTCGACGTAGATGCCGCCCAGGCCGAACATGACGAGCGGGCCGAAGGCGGGGTCACGCTGCACGCCTACGATGACCTCCTGGCCGCCGGTCAGCATTTTTTGGACGAGGACGCCTGGCAGACGGGCGCGAGGATGCGCCGCGCGGCCGCGGCCCATGATCGTCTCGAAGCCGGCGCGGGCCGCCTCAGCCGTGGCGATGTTGAGCAGCACGCCGCCCACGTCGCTCTTATGCAGGATGTCAGGGCTGCTGAGTTTGAGCACGACCGGAAACCCCAGCGCCTGGGCGATCTGGCCGGCTGCGTCGGCGCTCGCTGCCAGGCCCAGCGGCGCGGCGGCGACGCCGTAGGCGGTGAGCAGGGCTTGGCTGGCGATCGCGTCAAGGACCTGTTGACCGCCCGTCGTCGGTGACTGGGCGAACATGGATTGGAGGGCGCCTGCATCGGCAGCAATCGCGCGCAGTCCGGTAGATTGCGTTACAGGTGGCCGCGCCCGCCAGGCCGC
>JAYRVL010000068.1:0-5388 GCA_041918575.1 Anaerolineae bacterium
CCTGGCAATCCTCGCCCGGTGGTGGTGGGGTCAGGAGGAGGCGCGGCCGTATGCGGGCCTCGCGCCCATGCTGCTTTTTGGCGTCACCTTGTTCGGCTTTCTCTATTCGGCCTATCTGACCTACCTGGAGCTGTTCGTGCTCAAGGCGATCTGCCCGTGGTGTGTGGCTTCAGCCATCCTCATGACGGCGCTGGTTGTCATTGCCGGCCGCCAGGCGTTCAGCAGCGCAGAATGAACGATTAGCAGCGCTTCCCCTGTGAAAGGATTACCAGGCTCATGATCAGCGTGGACACCATTGTACACGGCGGCATCGTGGTCACGATGAACGTCAAAGAGGAGATCGTGACCGATGGCGCGGTGGCGGTGCGCGAGGGGCAGGTGGTTGCGGTTGGCCCTACGGCGAGCATCCTGGGCCGTTACGAGGCGCCGCAGATGGTGGATTGCAGCGGACGGGCGATCATCCCCGGACTGATCAATGCCCACACGCACGTGCCCATGAGCCTGCTGCGCGGCCTGGCTGATGACTTGCGCCTGGATGTCTGGCTGCTGGGCTACATGATGCCGGTGGAGCGGGAATACGTGGGCGAGGATTTCTGCCACTGGGGTACGCTGCTCTCGTGCGCGGAGATGCTTCATTCCGGCGTCACCTGTTTCAACGACATGTACTATTACGAAGATGCCGTGGCCCGCGCCGTGGATTCGGTTGGGATGCGCGCCATTCTCGGCCAGACGATTTTGCGCTTTCCTTCGCCGGATGCGGCCAGCTACGATGAGAGCCTGGCGTACTGCCGGCAGTTCATCGAACGGTGGCGCCACCATCCGCGCATTGTGCCGTCGGTGGCGCCGCATGCGCCTTACACCTCTACGCCTGAAATGCTGGAGGCCTGCGTCAACCTGGCGGTGGAGTTCAACGTGCCCTTGCACATCCATCTGTGCGAGACCGCGCTGGAGGTGATGAACAGCCGCCGCGAGCACGGCGAGCCGCCCGTGGCCTATGTCAATCATCTGGGGCTTTTTCAGGCCAAGGTCATCGCCGCGCACTGCGTTCACCTGGACGAAGGAGAGATGCGCATCCTGGCCAACTCGCGCGCCGGGGTGTCGCACAATCCCTCGAGCAACATGAAGCTCGCCAGCGGCGTGGCGCCGGTGGTGCGTCTGCGTGGCCTGGGCGTGCATGTGGGGCTGGGCACCGACGGGCAGGCCAGCAACAACGATCAGGATATGTTCGAGGAGATGCGCCTGGCGGCGTTCCTGCCCAAAGGCACCATGGGCGACCCTACCCTGCTGCCGGCGCGTGATGTGTTTGCCATGGCGACGATCGAAGGCGCGCGCGCGGTTCACCTCGATCATCTGATTGGCTCGCTGGAGGCGGGCAAGCGCGCCGACCTGACCGTGGTGGACATGCAGGCGCCTCATTTGACTCCGCGCTATCAGCTCAGCCCGGCCAATATCTATTCGCACCTGGTCTACGCGGCCAAGGCCAGCGATGTTCGCCATGTAATGGTGGATGGTCAATGGCTGCTGCGCGACGGCCAACTGCTGACAATTGATCTGCCCCAGGTGACGGAGCGGGCCACGGAGTTCGCCGCTCGCATCAACACTTTCATCGGTCAGCGCGAACAGAGCCTGCTCGACAAGCTGCTGGCCGTCAGCGATCTTGACATGCAGCAGTCGCTGCAGGAGTCGTTCGAGGTGCAGGTGAAGGTTGAAGTGGACGATCTGCGCCCGCTGGAGGAGATGCTGCATCAGCCGCCGTTCGAGATCATCCGGCGCAGCGTGCGCCAGCAGTTCGACACCTATTTCTTGTTCGACCAGGGCAAGATGGGCGGCTATGTGCGTTATCGTGAGGATAACAAGATCGTAGAGCCAGAAGATGGCCGGCAGGGGATGGGGCCGGGACCTTCCATTCAGCCGCGCTATTACCTGACGGTGATCGGCGAGACGAAGGAACGCGAATACGCAGACTCGGTGATCTTGTCTCGTTCGCACTACCTGGCTGCGGCGGTGCATTCGCTGCGTTTCTACCAGGAGTATTTCCAGCCCGACCGGGTGCGTGAAATCATCAAGTGGCGCACGCGCTACTGGGTGCGCTACAAGGGCGAGGAATTTGCCCTGAACTTCGACCGCCTGAGCAAGCCGATGGTCAGCACGCCGTTCTTGGAAATCAAGAGTCGCACCTGGTCACGCGCCGATGCGGAGAAGAAGGCCGACCTGATCGGCGAAATTTTGCGTATCCTGAAGATCAACCTGCGCAGCCGGCGCCTGGGCGAATACACCTCGTTGGCCGGATGAGCGCCTTTCACGTCAGAATACATTGACTCAACGCCAGTTTGAGGCTATAATCCGGTCTGCCTGGCTAATGAGGAGTGACTATCATGAGCATCGTGAAAACTTTGGAGCCGCCGACTGTACAGCCCCCCTTGCGGCTGCCTGTGGGCGTCAGCGCGCCCCGCAAAACATCCAAGGCCGAAATCTACTATCCCGAATCGGACGGAAAACCTATGGGCGAAACCGACTGGCACATGACCGTCATCATGTATCTGCGCGAGGCGCTGCGGTACGTCTTCCGCGCCGATGAACGCATCTACGTCGCAGCGGACATGCTCTTCTACTACGTGGAAGGAAAGCCGCGCATCTTCAAGGTCCCCGATGTGTTCGTGGTGAAAGGGGTGCCCCGGCATTCCCGACGCATCTACAAGCTGTGGGAGGAGAAGGCGGCGCCATGCGTCATCTTCGAGATCTCATCACGCGACACCCGCGAAGAGGATATTGGGTCGAAGCGGACGTTGTACGAACAGTTGGGAGTCAAGGAGTACATTCTTTTCGATCCGCTGGGAGAGTACCTGGACCCGCGCCTGCAGGGATTTCGGTTGAGCGGGCGCTTCTACACGCCGATGCCGCTGGCCGCGGATGGCGCCCTGCTGAGCCATGAACTGGGGCTGATTCTGCGCCCTGAGGATGAGATGCTGCGACTGGTTGAGCCTGCCACCGGGCAGAACATTCCCACGATCGGCGAGGCGTTGTTCCAGGCGCAGGTTGATGCGCGACGGGCGCAAACTGAGGCGCAGCGCGCACAGGCCGAGGCGCAGCGCGCACAGGCCGAGGCGCAGCGCGCGCAGGCCGAAGAGCAGCGCGCGCAGGCCGAAGAGCAGCGCGCGCAGGCCGAAGAGCGAAAGGCGCAGGCCGAAGAGCGAAAGGCGCAGGCCGAGGCGCAGCGCGCTGACCGGGCGGAAGCGGAGTTGGCTCGCCTGCGGGCCGAATTGGCTCTCTTGCGCGGCCAGACGCAGAATGAATGATTCGACGCGCGCGGCCGCGCCGCCGCGCGATCACTTGACAAAGCGCGGGGTGTGTGGTAAATTCGCCCTCACATCCGATACAACATCAGCGATGAACCGGAAGAGTAACTGCCAAAGCGAGCTGCAGAGAGTCCCCAGTGGGTGGAACGGGGACAACGGCGCAGGCAGCGAATGGGCCGGGGAGCTGCGCACCGAAGGCTTGAAGCCCGTAGGCTGCGCCGGAGACGCTACCGTTACCTGGGCGCGCGATATCGAGTCTCATCACGGACGATGAGTGCTCCGTATCTGGCGAGTGAGGCTAACCACCCAGCCCTGGGCAGTGACCCAGGTTCCTGGTTGGACGCCTAAGCGGGGTGGCACCGCGGGAGATTTCAACTCCCGTCCCTGGGCAGTCAATGCACTGCCGGGGGACGGGAGTTTCTTTTTGCGGAAATTTCCTGGTCACACGGCGCTGAACGAACCGACTGACATCCGTAGGCGAAGGAGAACTGCATGTACAAGCCAACCCTTGACGAATTCAAGGCCCTTGCCGGCCAGGGCAACCTGGCGCCCATCGTTCAGGAGCTGCCGGCCGACCTGGAGACGCCTGTGTCGGTCTATCTCAAGCTGCGCAACGGCGGCCCGTCCTTCCTCCTGGAATCGGTGGAGCGCGGGGAGCAGTTGGGCCGCTTTTCGTTCATCGGCGTTCACCCGCCCCTCGTGCTCACCGCGCAGGGCGCGTCGGTGACGATCCAGAGCGCGGCCGGCGTGCCGTTGGAAACACGCACTCTGTCCGCTGACCCCCTGGCCGCGGTGGCCGATCTGCTGCATCAGCGCCGCCCCATCGAGCTGCCGGGGTTGCCCCGCTTCACCGGCGGCGCGGTCGGTTTTCTTGGCTACGACTGGGTGCGCTTCCTGGAACGGCTGCCGCAGACCGCGCCTGACGACCTGAACCTGCCGGACTTCATCTTCCTGCTGGCCGACAACCTGGTCATTTTCGACCATGTGCGCCATCGCCTGCTCGTGCTCGCCAACGCCCGGCTGGATGGCGACATGCTCGCCAGTTACGCGGATGCGGTGGCGCGCATTGACGGCATTGTGGCCCGGCTGCGCCAGCCGCTGGCTGCGCCGGCCATCCCGCAAACGGTCAGCGGCGCGCCCTGGCGCAGTAATTTCAGCCAGGAGCAGTTCCAGGCCGCGGTGGTGAAGGCCAAGTCCTACATCGCGGCCGGCGACATCTTTCAGGTGGTACTCAGTCAGCGTTTGCAGCGTGACACCGACGCCGACCCGTTCACCATTTACCGTGCCCTGCGCATGCTCAACCCCTCGCCCTACATGTTCTTCCTGCAGTTGAACGATGACCTGCACATCATCGGGTCCTCGCCGGAGATGCATGTGCGCCTGGAGGGCCGCACCGCGCAACTCCACCCCATTGCCGGCACGCGCTGGCGCGGGGCGTCGCCGGCGGAGGATGCGCGCCTGGCCGCGGAACTGTTGGCGGACCCCAAAGAGCGCGCGGAGCATGTGATGTTGGTGGACCTGGGCCGCAACGACCTGGGCCGCGTATGCGATGTGGGCACGATCAAAGTGCCGGTGATGATGAGCGTGGAGCGTTACAGCCATGTCATGCACATCACCAGCGACGTGCAGGGCCGCTTGGCCGCCGCGCATGACGCCTTCAGCTTGCTGGCCGCCACCTTCCCGGCCGGAACCCTGAGCGGCGCGCCGAAGGTGTGCGCCATGCAGATCATCGAAGAACTGGAAGGAACCCGCCGCGGCGCCTATGGCGGCTGCGTGGGCTACATTGATTACGATGGCACGATGGACACCTGCATCACCATCCGCACGATTGTCATGAAAGGCAAAACCTGCTTTCTCCAGGCCGGCGCCGGCATCGTGGCCGACAGCGATCCTACAGCCGAATGGCATGAAAGCATGAACAAAGCCAAAGCTCTGGCTGTGGCCGTCGAACAGGCCGAGCACGGCCTCTGATCCCTGATCTCTGATCTCTGATCTCTGATCTCTGATCTCTGATCCCTGATCCCTGATCTCTGATCCCTGATCTCTGATCTCTGATCTCTGATCTCTGATCTCTGATCTCTGATCTCTGATC
>JAYRVL010000069.1:0-1616 GCA_041918575.1 Anaerolineae bacterium
AACAACAAGGGCGTCATGGCGGCGCGCAGCGGCGATCTGGAAGGCGCCGTGCAACTGCTGATCCAGGCAGCCGAGCAGGTGCCCAACCTGCAGTTCCTGGTCAATGCCGCCAAGGCGATCTATTCGCTGATGGACAAGAAGGGCTGGGATGCCGATCTGGCGGCCCGGGCGCTGGATTATCTGCAGCGGGCCCAGCGCAAGGACCGGAAGAGTGCCAAGGTGGCCTCGGCGCGCGAACTGTATGTCACGGTGGCCAAGAAGTACGGTATTGCGACCGACAACAGCTGAAGCCACCTGAGCAGCAACATTTTGAAACCATTTGCCTTGATCGCCGATCATCCGTTTGGCGTCATCAAGCGTTGATTGGCTGTCAGCCCGCCAGATTGCGCGGGCCTGACCTATTCCCCGGGAGTCCATGATGCTGCAATCCATGCATCGAATTATTGCCGCGACACTGTGCATGATCGTGCTGCCCGCCATGGCGCAGAACGATCCTCCGGCCCGTGTCGGCCGATTGGTGCATCTAGAAAATGAGGTCAATTTGCGGGTCGACCGCAACGACCAGGGCGGGCCGGCGACGATCAACTGGCCGATCAGCAGCGGCGCCGTTCTGGAAACCGGACGGCGAGGCCGGGCTGAAGTCTGGATCGGGTCGACCGCCTATCGTCTGGCGGACGACAGTCAGGCTGAGTTTTTGACCGTCGACGACAGGCAGGTCGATGTGCGCCTGAATGAAGGCAGTTTGGCGGTGACCGTGCTTGACCGGGATCAGGTCGATGATGTCTTGGTCGTGACGCCGGACGGCAATGTCCGTTTCCAGACACCGGGGCGCTACCGCGTTGATGTGCTTGACGATCACTCGGAACTGACCGTGCAGGCTGGCCGGGCGACTTTTGATGACGGCCGGCGGGTGACCCCGGTGGCAGCCGGTCAGCAGGCGAGTCGCTGGGGTGATGGCCGCGAGCGGCTCGATGGAAACTGGCGGCAGGATGCCTTCGACCAATGGGTGGCCAACCGTGAAAATGCCACGCTGGCCAGTACGGCACGTCGCCATGTCTCGCCCCATATGACCGGCTATCAGGATCTGGATGCCTATGGCGACTGGCAATCGGCACCTGACTACGGCGCAGTCTGGTATCCGCGGGCCGTGGCCGATGACTGGGCTCCCTACCGCTATGGGCGCTGGGCTTGGGTGGCGCCTTGGGGCTGGACCTGGATCGACCAGGCGCCCTGGGGGTTTGCCCCCTTCCATTACGGTCGCTGGGCGATGATTCACGGGCGCTGGGGCTGGGTACCGGGGCGCCTCGTGGCCCGCCCGGTCTATGCGCCAGCGCTGGTCGCCTGGATAGGCAACCCCGGCTGGAATGTCAGCTTCGGCTTTGGTGCCGCCCCGGCGGTGGGATGTTACCCGCTTGCTCCGCGCGAAGTCTATTTGCCGTGCCATCTGCATAGCCACCAGTATGTCCGACAGATCAACGTCAGCCATGTCCGCGATGTCCATGTGATTGAACGGGCAATGCGTCCCGGGCCGCATCAGGCGTTTTCCCACCATGCTTCGCAGCGTGCGGTGACGGTTGTTCCAGCCAACCTGGTGCGCGAGGGAAGGCCGATCACGG
>JAYRVL010000070.1:0-3327 GCA_041918575.1 Anaerolineae bacterium
AGCCAGCGATTGTTCACCGAATCTGCCAACGAGATCGAAACAGGAGGCATCTTCGATATACCGGCAGTCCATTTGCACAAAGACGGTTCCTCATTCTATGTGGACGTGCGCAGAACAGCCATCCCGTTCCAATCGCGGCCATGCGTGCTGAGTGTCGTCCGCGATGTCAGCGAACGGACCAATGCCGAGCGCCTGCTTCACGAGCGCGTGGAACTCCATACCCGCGAGCAGGCCGCGCTATTGGAGATCTCCCAGACTCTGGCGTCTGCATTGGAACTCAAGCCGGGTTTGATCCTCGATCAATTGCGGGTGCTGGTCGAGTACACCCATGCCGAACTGTTCGTGCTCGAAGGAACGGCCATGGTCGCGCTGGCAGTACGCGGTTCCCAGCAGTTGGAAGAGACGGTGCCGTTCCGCATCCGCCTGGAGGGTCCAGAGACCTTGATGCGGCTGTTCAATCAACACCAGCCTGACCGGATTGCCGATGTATGGAGTTCCGACCCATCGGCGCAATTTCTCCGGTCTCTTCTGGACGATCAAGCCGATTTGTTGTTGAAAGGGGTGCGAGCGTGGATGTGGGTCCCCGTAGCCGTTAAAAACCGCGTCATCGGCAGTGTGGGCGTGGCGCATGTCGACAGGGATTATTTCACGGCTCATCACGCCGATCTGGCCCTGACCGTGGCCAATCAGGCCGCCATCACCCTGGTCAACGCGGAACTGTATGAGCATGCCCAGGCGCTGGCCGCATTGCAGGAACGCCAGCGTCTGGCGCAGAACCTGCATGACGCCGTCAATCAATCGCTCTTTTCCGCCGGTCTGATCGCGGACGTCCTGCCGCGCTTGTGGGATCGCGACCAGGACGAGGCGCGCAAGTCGCTGGACGACCTGCGGCGGTTGACGCGCGCCGCGCAGGCGGAAATGCGCGCGCTTCTGGCCGAACTGCGGCCGTCCGCGTTGACCGATACGGATCTCGGCGACCTGTTGACTCTGTTGGGGAATGCACTCTCAGGGCGGATCAATATCCCAGTCAAAGTTACAGTTGCGAAGGAAGTCATCCTGCCCGCTGAAGTGCAAGTGGCGTTCTATCGAATATGTCAGGAAGCGTTAAATAATGTCGCCAAACATGCCAAAGCCAGCCGCGTTGACATTGACTTAAAGCATGAGGGGACATCCATAGAATTGCATATCCGCGACAACGGCAAAGGATATGACACGGAAAAAACATTTTCAGGTCATTATGGCTTGAGCATGATGCGCGAGCGCGCCGAAGCCGTGGGAGCGCTGTTGACCGTCACCAGTCAGCCGGGTCACGGCGCCGAACTCGTCATGCGCTGGACGAAAGACCCGCAGAAGGAGGCCGCATGACAATCTCCCCCTCCAAACCCATTCGCGTCATGCTCGTTGACGATCACACCATGGTCCGCCGCGGATTGGCGACTTTCTTAAAGGTGTATAGCGACATGCAACTGGTGGGCGAAGCCGAAAGCGGGGAAGCCGCCATTCAACTTTGCGCCGAAGCCTTGCCAGATGTGATCCTGATGGATATGTCCATGCCGGTAATGGATGGAGCCACAGCCACGCGCGCCATCCGCCAGAAGTATCCACACGTGCAGATCCTTGCGCTGACCAGCTTCAAAGAGGGGAAAATTATCAAGAGCGCGCTGGAAGCCGGAGCGATTGGCTACCTGCTCAAAGATGTTTCCGCGGATGATCTTGCCCGCGCCATTCGCGCGGCGCACGCCGGCCGCGCAACGCTTTCTCCCGAAGCCGCCCAGGCCCTGGTCGAGACAGCCAACCAGCCGCCCGCGCCCGGCCTGGACCTGACGGAGCGCGAGCGCGAAGTCCTCAGCCTGATGATCGAGGGATTGAACAATACGCAAATCGCCGGGAGACTGGTCGTCAGCCCATCCACGATCAAATCGCATGTCAGTAGCATCCTGTCCAAACTAGGAGTCGCCAGCCGCACGGAAGCAGTGACGCTTGCGCTGCGTAATCAGATCGTCTCCTGACGTCCCCTGTTCTTCACCCCTTTGGGCGCTTCGCGGACGCCTCCCCCAAGTAGTGGAGGCAAATACTCCCCGGCTGATGGATGCGGCTGGGGAGTGTTTGTTGTAGGATTCTCCAAAGGAGTATCACTTGAACAAATTCAGCAAAATGACGGTCAAATTGGCGGCGGTCACCCAGATCCTTGCCATTACCCTGCTCGCGGCTTGCGCCGCCACGGGCCCCACCACAGACGGCGCCGCCGCTTTCACCGTATGCCATGCCAACGGCGACATGGCGAACTCGTACGAAGAAATCACTGTCAGCGCGGTTGAATTGGAAGATCACCGCGGGCATCCCTACGACATCAACCCGGTACCGGCAAACGGTTGCCCGACCAGCCCGGCGCTAATCCGCGATGGCAAGATCACGATCTGCCATGCCACCGCCAGCGAAGCCAATCCTTATAATGAGATCACAGTGAGCGTTAACGGCTTAAATGGTCACGGTACGCATGAGGGCGATATCTTCCCATTGCCAGAGGGCGGTTGCCCTCCCGGTCCGCTCAACGATGACAAGATCACGATCTGTCATGCCACCAGCAGTAAGACCAATCCATACAACGAGATCACAGTGAGTGTGAATGGCTTGAATGGCCATGACAAGCATGAAAACGATATCATCCCAGCGCCGGCGGAGGGTTGCCCAACAACACCCTGACCATCCCAACCTCCCCCAAGTGGCGGAGACAAAAACTCCCCGGCTGATGGATGCAAGCGGGGAGTCATTGCTCTAAAATATATTTTTGAAATCAAAAAAATATCCTCGTTACCGTACAAATGCGAGTAGATTCTGTGAATATCCACTGGGAGTTGTTACCATGATAAATTATGAAGAACGTGTGTCTCTACTGGAGTTTCTATACAGAAAGCCTGGCGCAAACTTACCGCGGTTTGCAGAAGCGTCGGAGATTCCGGAAGGCCTGATACAGAATGTGTTTGATGATCTTCAACGCTCGAAAAACCAGTTGCGCAAGGATGTAGCCTCTCTTCAGGCGCGAAATATGGAACTGGAAGGATACGCCCAGATGGTGGCCCACGATCTCAAAGACCCGTTGACCATTATCATTGCGACATCAGGCATGATCACCGACATTCCCGACCTGACGCGTGAGGAATTGAAGGAGTACCTGGGACAGATCAGAACCACCGCATACGAAATGAACAAAATCATCAACAGCTTGTTGCTCTTCGCCGAAGTGAGCAAGACCGAAGCGCCGCTTGAACTTGTGAATATGTCCTGGATCATGAAGAACGTTTGGGATCGTTTGAGCTACATGATCAA
>JAYRVL010000071.1:0-2452 GCA_041918575.1 Anaerolineae bacterium
ACCGGAATCGAGGCTTTAGCCGGTGCAGTTTGCGGCTTTGCTGGCTAAGAAACCGGCTGAAGCCTCCAATCCAGGTCCGATCAACGCCTACATTTGACCTTATTTTGACCTTATTTTGACCTTATTTTGACCTTATTTGGAATTCCTGACGGTTACGACGGCTCCTTGACGGACGGCATAACCCGTGCTATGATTTTGTTAGTGAAGCAATCACAACGGTGCGCCCTCAGGCGCGATGTCAATCGCTTCCGACTTCTGACCGACCTCGAAGGAGAGGTTTTCTATGATCCACAGCGGTAAGATGCGGGCCGTGATCAAACCCGAACGTTCCCCGGGTTTTGAGATGGCCCTGGTTGACATTCCTCGAATTGGCCCCCACGACGCGCTCATCAAAGTCAAGGCCACATCTATCTGCGGCACCGATCTCCACATTTTCAAATGGGACCCGTGGGCGCGGGCGCACATCAACCCGCCCATTGTGGTGGGTCATGAGTTTTGCGGCGAGGTGGTGGAGATTGGCAGTGAAGTAACCCAGGTCAATGTGGGTGATTTTGTCTCCGCTGAGAGCCACATCACCTGCCAGACCTGCGCGCAGTGCCGAACCGGCAACGGGCACATCTGCAAGAATACCAGGATCATCGGCGTTGGCCGTGACGGCTGCTGGGCTGAGTACATCGCCATGCCGGAATTCAATCTCTGGCTGAACCCGCCCGACATGCCGGTGGAAATTGCCAGCCTGCAGGAAAACTTCGGCAACGCGGTTCACACCGCATTTGCCACCGATGTGACTGCGCGCAAGGTGCTCGTTTCTGGCTGCGGGCCGGTCGGTTTGATGACGATCGCGGTGTGTAAGGCGGCCGGTGCTCGCCAGATTTTCGCCACCGACATCTCTCCGTATCGCCTGCGCCTGGCCCTGCGCATGGGCGCTCATGAAGTGTACAACGTCAGCGAAACCGACCCGGTGGCGGCCATCATGGCCCAAACCGATGGCGAAGGGGTGGATGTGCTCTTGGAAATGTCCGGGGCCGGCACGGCGCTGGATCAAGGCTTCAAGGCGCTGCGTGACGGCGGCGAGGCGGCCCTGTTGGGGCTGGCGCCTGCGGCGATCGGCTTCGATCTCAACAACCACATCATTTTCAAGGGGGCCACGGTCTACGGCATCGTGGGGCGCCGGCTGTGGCAAACCTGGTATCAGATGCGCGGTTTGCTGCGCTCTGGCGCGGTGGACCTGGCGCCCATCATCACTCACCGCTTTGCCCTGGACGATTATCAGGATGCACTGAGTGTCATGCAGGGCGGGCAGAGCGGCAAGGTCATCATGTTCCCAGACGGCCTGGCGCCGGGGAACGCTTCACCAACAAAGGAGGAAATAGAGGATGACTGAACGACTGGCCTGGATTGCTGAAGAGGTGGCAAGCCTCGAACAGCAGGGGTTGTTGATCAAATTGCGCACCATTGGCTCTGCGGTAGGCGCCTGGATGGTGGTGGATGGGCAGCGCGTGCTCAACATGTGTACCAATGACTATTTGGGACTGGCCAATCATCCCGCTCTGCGCCAGGCGGCCCAGGCAGCCACGGAGATGTGGGGGGTTGGTCCGGCTGCGGTGCGTTCCATTGCCGGCACCACGGCGTTGCACGTGCAGTTGGAGAAGCGCCTGGCGCAGTTCAAGGGCGTGGAAGATGCGCTTTACGTGCAGTCTGGCTTTTGCGCCAATCAAGCGGCCATTGCTCCACTGGTGGGCAAGGAAGATGTCATCTTTTCCGACCGGCTCAACCATGCCTCGATCATTGATGGCTGCCGTTTGTCGAGCGCCAAGATCGTGCCCTACGCCCACGGAGATGTAGCCGATGCCGAACGCGTTATTCAGGAGAATCTGCCCAATTTTCGCCGCGGGCTGCTGATTACCGATGGCGTCTTTTCGATGGATGGTGACATTGCCCCGTTGGATGATCTCTACGCGGCAGCGGCGCGTTACGGTGTGATGACGATGGTGGACGATGCGCACGGCGAAGGCGTGTTGGGGCATGGCGGCCGCGGCATCGTGGATCATTTTGGTCTGCACGGCAAGTTCGATGTCGAAGTGGGAACTTTGTCCAAGGCGTTCGGCGTCGTAGGCGGTGTCATTGCCGGCAAGAAGACCATCGTTGATTTTGTGCGCCAAAAGGCGCGACCGTTCCTTTTTTCTAGCGCGGTCACGCCGGCCGATACCGCGGCCTGTCTGGCTGCCGTGGATTTGCTCGAGCAATCCACCGAGTTGGTGGACCGGCTCTGGCGCAATGCGCGCTTCTTCAAGGCAGAGATGCAGCGCCTGGGTTTCGACACCGGGCGCAGCCAGACGCCGATTACGCCGATCATGCTGGGCGAAGCGCCGCTGGCGCAGCAGTTCAGTCGCAGCCTCTTCGCCCGCGGCCTGTTTGCCATGGCCATTGGTTTTCCCACGGTGCCGCGCGG
>JAYRVL010000072.1:0-10178 GCA_041918575.1 Anaerolineae bacterium
CCTACCTCCTACTCCCTACCTCCTACCTCCTACTCCCTACCTCCTACCTCCTACTTCCTACTTCCTACTTCCTACTTCCTACTTCCTACTTCCTACTTCCTACCTCCTACCTCCTACTCCCTACCTTCTACCTCCTACTCCCTACCTCCTACCTCCTACCTCCTACTCCCTACCTCCTACCTCCTACTCACGGATTGTCTTCCGCCTCGTACAATAGACTGCTCCAGAGGCCGTCGTCGCCAGGTGTGAGGATGGGGGTCGGCATGATGGGCGCCGGCGCCCGGCCAGTACCGTTGGTTGGCAGGGAAGGGGCGGCCGGTTCGGCTGCCATGACCGGCGCGGGCTCCCCATCCAGCCGCGGCGCGGGACGCGGCTGCTCGCCGGCGCGGGCGAGCAGGTCTTGATAGAAGACGAAATGATCTACGGCGCGCCCCAGGTAGGTTGAGGTGGTGTCGGTGACGCCCACGCCGATGACCATTTTGCCCTCCATGCGCAGGGCGCGCACCAGCGGGATGAAATCACGGTCGCCGCTGATGAGCACGAATGCGTTGAGATGCGGGTAGCGATAGAGCACGCGCATGGCATCCACGCACAGATGCATGTCCACGCTGTTCTTGATGGAGCCGTTGTTGGCGCCCGGCCGGCCATACTGGTAACTGGGCACGAAGATGGGGTCAATGTCCTGCCCATGGAGAATGGAGGACACGGTGGGGGCATGGCGGCGCCAGTCGGCATAGGCGCGGGCAATGACCACGCGACCGAAGCTGCGGCAGCAATCCATGAGAACGCCAAAATCAGGGTTGAGATTGAGGCAGTTGCGCGTGGAATAGACGATGTTCTCGAAATCGAAGAAGACGGCGACATCCTGAGATTCATTCGAGTCGTCACGCTTAGGACCTGGATTGGCGCGGGAAGAGACCGGATCGGATGGCGATTGTGAAGCAGGGGGTTTCCATTGATTGAGTTGATTGAGTTGATTGAGTTGATTGAGTTGATTCGTTTGATTCTGGTGGCCCATAGTAAAACCCTACTCGTATGTTTCTCTAATTTTTATGTCGAGTTAGATCGAATGTTGAAAATTTATCAGGTTACGTCATGCATCACAAGGCCCGAAATGAGCTTCGGGTAGAAGTAGGTGGCTTTGTGCGGCATGACCAGGCCGGCATCAGCCACGGCGCACAATTGGTGCAGCTCGGTGGGGTTGAGCAGGAATGCGGCCTGATACTGTCCCTGCTGCACAGCTGCGATGACCCTCTGCAGGTCCGGTTCATAGGCCACGAAACGTTTGTCGGCCAGGTCATCGGTGATGTAGCGTAAGACCGGGCGCAGCGCCCATTCTTGCAGGCGGATGACATCGAGATCGGCCAGCTCGGCCGGCAGGTCGGCGGGCAGCGTCAGATGCGGCCGGGGGCGCAGGAGCCAGCCGCCGGTTTCAGCGGGAAGCAGCAGGCCAAAGCAACCGGCGCCGGGCGTGGCCTGCCCAAGCGCCGCGGCAAGCGCGTCGGTCGCGCTGAATCGCTGCGCTTCGAAGCCGTTTTGCAGGGCAGCCAACACATCCGCGGACCAAAGACCGGGCACATCGTGCAGGCAGCGATGCGCCGCCAGGATGCGAACACCGGGGTCTTCGATGGGCGCGACAAAGGCCAGCACGTAATCCCAGGGTTGCTCGCCGCGGCCGTCGCCGCGCTGCTGCTGGTAGCTGAGCGCGGTTTCATAGCGATGATGACCGTCGGCCACGTACAACGTGCGCTCGGCCAGGCTGGCGGCCAGGGAGGCGATGAGGTTGGGGGCGTCCACTGACCAGAGGCGATGGGTGATGCCGTCGTCGCTCACGAAGGCGGCGGTCGGCGGGGCCATGACCAGGGAGCGCAGCAAATTCGACACAGCGCCGTCAGGATCACGGCAAAGTGTGAAGATGGCGCCGGTCTGCAGGGCCGTGGCTTGCAAAAGAGCCAGGCGATCGGCCTTGGCGCCGGCGAAGGTCTTTTCGTGCGGCAGGATGCCCTGACCCCAGGGCGCCAGGCGCAAGCTGGCAAAGAAACCAGTGCGCTGCAAAGGTTCGGCGCTGCCCGGCAGTCGGAAGGTCTGTTGATAGATGTAGAAGGCGGGCAAGGGGTCGCGCCGCAGCACGCCGCGCTGGCGCCAGTCGTTCAAGGCGGCGGCCGCGCGGGTATAGCGATTGGCGCGCTCGTCATCGGTCGGTTGTTCAAGCCCAAGCTCTACCTGAATCAGATTGGCGGGATGGCGAGCGTAAAATGCCGCCTGGGCGGCCGGGGTAATGATGTCATACGGGGGTACGAGCAGATCGGCCAGGATCGGGGCATCCGCATAGCGCCAGGCTTGAAATGGGCGCAGGACAGACATGAGTGCAGTTTCTCCAATGGGCTGTCAAAAAAAACAGAAGACGAAGAACGCCTCTTCTTTTTTTCAGCCAGTGTTCAGCCAGTTGTGGTCGTCTTCGTCTTTGGTTGTTGAACGTGAGGGGGTAGGTCGTCAGGGCAGTTGCGCGCTAATCGTTTCGCCCACCACATGCGCTTCGACGCGGTGCAAGGGGCGATAGCCATCGCGCGCCTGGTCTGGGGTTGGTAGAGAAGCCTCATCGGGCTTGTCGGACAGAATCAGGACCACAGCGCCGCGCTTCTTGAGCCAGGCGCCCACTTCCATCACCTCGCGCGTCAGGCAGATTTCTCGCGCCAGCATGTCATGGACAGGGACCGTGTCGGGCAAGTGCCCCATGCGAGCGACAGTTGCCAGGTATTCGTGGCGGCGAAATGTCTTGAAGGGGGTGGGATCGTCTGCTTCCAGGCGTTTGTAGAAGCTGAAGTGCATATCAGCCAGCTCTGGCTGGGCGCCGGCGGCCAGGCGCGTGTCGGCCCAACGCACGAACTGCATGAATCCATACGCGGGAGCATCGGCGATACATTCCAGCAGACCGTGCAGGGAGATCACCCCCGCGCTGATGATCAGACAGACGTAGGCCAGGTAATCCTGGTTGTCGGCCGTAAAGCGATGGTAGAGAGGTTGGTTCAGCGCGTGATAGGCTTCTTCGAAGATGACCTGGTTGAACTTGTCGCCGAGCATCTCGATCATGGTGGTGCGCAGGCCCACCAGGCGCGCTTCATCAATGGCGTGGCTGTTGCGACCCCGTGCGCCAATGGCCGTTTTGTCCATGTCAATGACCAGGACGGTGCGCTCATCGCAATAGGCGCCTTGCTCCAGGATAGTATGCACCCAGCGCGCCAGGTTTTGCCAGCGACCGGCCACAATGACGTTGTCCTGGTCCTGCTCCCAGGTGGACTCGCCCGCCTGATTTTCATCGGCGCCGCTGCCCACAAAGGCCCAGCCGTTCCAGCACCCCTGGCGGCGGAGATGGCGGAAGGCGTCGCCATCGGCGAGCGCGGTATCTCCCAGGAAGAGAAGCTCTTGTACTTTGCCCTGGGGCAGATCGAGCCGGCGGGCGCGCGTCGCCAGCCACGACGCCGCGCGTGCGTAGTCCTCTTCATGCTTGCGCGGTATGCGCCGCGAGGGGAGATCCATTTCCATCCAGGCGTCACGCAATCCGGGGATCCGCTTGTCTTGGATATTCAGATTGCGGAACACAACCAGGTCGCCGGCGAGGTCGGCCAATGTTGCGGTTCCAAAAAATTGCATAGAACAACTCCACAGCGATGCTAGGCATGTTGCCATAACGGCAATTGAGTGGCCCGCAATGCTGCCTGCACGGGGGCAGCAACGGCTCGTTCGCCAAAGTAGCCCTGGGCGACCATCAGCTCGGCATTGAGCACGGAGCCGCCTGCGGCGCCGCGCAGGGTGTTGTGGCCGAGCAGGACGAATTTGTAGCTCAGCAGCTCACAGGGACGCAGGCGTCCGACGCTGGTTGTCATGCCGTTGCCTGCCAGCCGGTCACGCCGCGGCTGGGGGCGGTCGGCCTCAGAACGAACCTCGATGAAGTGGGCGGGTGCGGTGGGCAACCCCAGTTGTTGGGGCAAGCCGCGAAAATTTTCCCAGGCGCTGACGATCTCGGTTTCAACGGCGGGGCGGTCGAACTCTACCGACACACATTCCAAATGGCCGTCGCGCGTGGGGACTCGATTGCAGTGGGCGCTGATGCGGAAATTGGCGGGCGTGACGGTATCCACCGCGTAGCGGCCCAGCATCTTGAGTGGCTCGGACTGCAGCTTGTCCTCTTCGCCGCCGATGTAGGGGATGACATTGTCGGTGATATCCAGCGCGGAGACGCCGGGATAGCCCGCGCCGGAGGTGGCCTGCATGGAAACCACGAAGACGCGGCGCAAACCAAAAGCGTCGTACAGGGGCTTGAGCGCGCAGGTCAGATGGGTGGCCGTGCAGTTCGGGTTGGTGGCGATGAAACCGCGCCAGCCACGCTGCCGGCGCTGATTTTCGACCAACGCTGCATGTTGTGGGTTGACTTCGGGAATCAGCAGGGGCACGTCTGAGTCGGCCCGGTGAGCGCTGGCGTTGGAGAAAACCGCATAACCGGCCGCGGCCAGGGCAGGCTCCAGCTCTTGGGCCATGTTGTTGGGCAGGGCAGAGAAGAGAATCTCACAGTCCATGCCAGGTTGACCCTGTTGCAGCGTTATGGCGCGCACGGCTGTCGGCATCGGTTCGTCGAGATACCAATGGCAGGCATCTTCGAAGCGTTTGCCCGCAGAGCGGAGAGAAGAGGCCAGCACAGTGATTTCGAACCAGGGATGGTTGGCCAGGACTTGAATGAAGCGCTGACCGACGGCGCCGGTCGCGCCGAGAATGCCAACACGAATTTTGCCGGTTCGAGGCGGCAAGTTTTCCGAAACACGCAACGATTCGACCATGATCTACTCTCTCGCGACCTGTTGTCGCCTTTGGGGGCGCAGACGCGCCCAAAACGACGTGAATGGTGGTTATAATACCCTTACGCTAGATATACGTCAAGTTCAGATGAGGAAGGGAACCTTGAGGGTGGCCTGGGTTGTGGAGAGGTAGCGGTCGAAACGCAGGCGTATTTGCCGGGCGACGCTCTCAGGCAGGGGGGGGGCGCCCGGGGCGCGCCAGGGTTGGGCGGCGTCAACGAGAGCAAGGAGGGAACGCAGGCACCAATCTACGGGCAGGAGCGCTTCCCAGGCGCGCAGGCGCTGCGAGAAGGCGTCATCGAGCGGCGGCGGCACGTAGGCAGCCCGCATGAGCTCCCACTGGCGCGGGCTCAAGTCCTGGTTCTGGGGGTGCCAGCGCAGAGCCGCCAGGTCATAGGCAGGATCGCCCCAGCCGCTGGCGTCCCAATCGAGCAGACGGACCTTCCCGTCAGGCGTCCAGAGGACATCGGCCAGGGTGGTTTCTCTGCGCACGAGGGCCGGCGTGGGGGTGTTCGACAGCCGGGCGGCCTGTTCGACCAGTCGCACCGACTGGCTGACGGCGGTTTCCAATTGCCGCTGCAGCCTGGCTTCCTGCAATCCCTGGATCGAAACGCGCGGCAGGCCAGGGTTTGCTTCCTGCAACCAGGCCTGGTAGATCTGCAGCCGATCTACGAAGGATTGGCTCATGGCCGCGAAGGTGAGAGGCTGTGTCCAACCTGCTGGCAGGTCGAATGTGGTCTGTTTGGGGCTAAGGCTATGCACGCGCTGCAGGGCGTAGATCAATTCGTTGAGCATGGGCGGGATCAGGCGCTGATGATTCAACGGGCGGCCCTGCACCCAGGACATGACGATGACGGGCAAGGGGAGCACTGAGAGCGATTCGTCCAGCATGACCGGCAAGGGCGCCAGTTCAAGGCTGTGCTGGTCGAGGATGCGTAGGGCGTTCCATTCTCGCAAAGCGCGCTGGCGCTGATCAGCCAGGAGAAGTTTGCAGCAGAAGATGCCTTCCGGCGTGTTGACGCGAAAGATGGCGTAGTTCAGGCTGGGGTTGGCCCGTGAGACATAGATACGTTCCTTCGGCCTGATGGCAAATTCCCATTCGTTGCGGGCGCCGAGAAAATCGTTGTAGCAGCGTGCAATGAAAGGCAGCCAGGAAATTGTCATGCGCTCCACGCTTGGGCCGCACGCGCAGGGCGCGTGGGCGAAGTCTTACGACCGATATTGACTGAAGGCTTTGCTGCGAAGGGCCACGCGCGCGGCGCGGGCCGCAAAGCTGCCGACGATGCGCAAGGGGTGAATCACGAGGGCATATGCGTAAGCATGCATGGTACTGTCCAGGGCATAGTTTGTTTTTTGCCAACGAACACCCGGGAAGAGGCGCTGCCACAGCCAGGCGATGACGCCGGGGAGGGTGTCAATCACGGCCACGTTCAAGACGCGGCCAGCATCTTCCTGGGTGGGCGCTACATCCACCGTCAGAATCAGGTCCAGGTCAATCAGGCGAGAGAGCAAGCGCTGGCGCCAACGCGCAGGGGCCAGGCTGGTCAATGCATGATCGGGAACGGCCGCGCCCAAAAGGTCATGCGCCAACTGCAAAGCGAGAAACACAATGGCTTCTGCCTGATACGCGCGTGCGCGCGCGGCCAGGCGTTCCCAATTGAGGCGGCTGCGCTGCGTGGCGACCATCCAGGCAATGTCCACGTAGCCGGGCAGGCCGGTAAAGCCGTGGTGCATTCCGCGATGCAGGCACAGGTGCAGCAGCATGTCCTCGGCGGACAACTGCACCACCGGTTGACCGGCGAGGATCAACGGCTGCGCCCGCTGCCACAGCGCGTCGCTGTCAATTTTGAGGGGAGCGGTGAAATTCCAGTGATGAACCAGGGCTTGATGAAACTCCAGGGTCAGGGTTTCGGTGTGCGCGCCTTTGGCAAATGAAAGCTCGCCGTTGAAGAATTCGCCGGTAGGCTCAGCGCCGTTGGCGTTGGTGCAATAGCCGAGCGGCTGCAGGGCCTGCCGCACCCGCGGGAGGTCAGCGGCATGAACGAGGATGTCAATGTCGGCCATGGGGCGCAGACCCACGTCAGGATAGGTGGTTTCAGCCAATACCACGCCTTTGAGCAGCAGGGGGACAACGCCCTGGTTGCGCAGGGCGGCCAGCACCGATTCTAGTTCGGCGTTGAACAGCAGTTGGCGGCGCACTGAGGCGTAGTATTCCTCACTGAGACGCTGGCGCACAGCGGCCGGCGCCAGATCGAGCATCCCCTCGTGGCGCAAGGTGTAGAACAGTAGGGGCGCCAGGTTGGCCGACGTAGCCCGCGCCGAAAGGGCCGCCCAAGCGGCCGCATCCAGGCGATGCAGCAGGCTCGAATCATGCGGCGGTGGGCGGACGGCCATCAGAAGGGCCTGGTCGGACAGGGCAAGCGTTGTCGGTGAAAACATGGCTGGCAATCTTGGATACTAGAGACGCAGAGACGAAAGACACGGCGGGTGACGGATAGCATACCATGCCATTTCTGGCGTGTCAAACCTGGGCCAGGAATTCCAAATTGACGAGGCGCAGCCCTCGCCCGCGGCTGCGCCTCGCGCTTCACTTCATGCGCGGCAGGGCGCCGACGCATCATCATACCATCAGGACTTACGCTGTATGCATCCGGCGCCGATGACGGCCGCCGCATGAATTCGGGCCGAAAGGGCATCCTACCGCCATGTCGGCCTGCGCCGACTGGCATTGCGTCCACGCAGGTGGACGCAATGCCGTCACGCTCATCAGGCGCGATTTCAATCGCTCTGCGGCTCAGGCAGCGCGGTTTGCGAAGCGATTTTTGAGCATCGCCAGGGCCAGGCCCAAGAGCAGACCGCTGCCAACCAGCGCCAGGGTCATGTCCGGGCTGGTCGCGCTGAAATCTCCCACCTGGACCGCGGTGGGCGCAGCGTAGGAGATGGTGTAGGTTTCGGTGGTGTCGGTGCCGGTGTTGGCTGCGCCGGGGATATAGCCGCCGCCCACCCACATCTTGCCCGAAAGCCCATCGGGCGCCACAATGAAGGCGCCGGCGTGGTTGCGCCGCGCCTGAATGAGCGCCGCGAAGGTGGTCCACGAATCGGCGGCGCCGTCATACAAGAAGCTGTCTGCTAATGCGGTGTTGGTTCCGTTCCACTGACCACAGCCGGCCAGCACAACCTTGCCGGCCAGCGCCCAACCGCTGCTGGTGTCGAAGCCAAAGGCGCGTGATTCGTCGCAGCCTGGGCTGCCCGACGATGGCAGGGGCAGGGAGGCTTTGGCCTGCCAGCCTGCGCCCAGGTTGGCGGGATCGAGCATCAGGACATCCGCGTAGGGGAACAGCGAGGTACCGTCGAAGGTGTCGCCGCCGATGGAGTAGACCTTGCCATCCAGCACCGCGCCGGTCTGATAGGCGCCGTTGGCGGGCAGGGCAGGGCCAGCGGTCCAGCGGGAGCCGGCCGCGGCCATAGGGTCGAAGAACCAGGTTTCACTGCCGGTGAACGGCGCGGTGGTGCCGCCGCAAAAACCGCCCCAGGCGTAGGCCTTGTTGCCCGCGACCTCGACGGCGCCGGGGAACACACGCTCGCCGGGGTTGACCTGGCCGTTCCAGGGATCGGTGGCGACGACCGCGGTGGTGTTGCTGCTGGGATAGAAGACCTGGACGGTGTCGGTGCAAAGACCCGCCGTATCGCGGCCGCCGAACAGATACAATCCTACGCCGTTGCTGTCGGTCAGCTTGGCGATGTGGTAGTTGGAAACAGGCACCGGCATGTCAACGCCGGTGTCGCCCCAGGAATCGGCGACAGGGTCATACACCCAGACGCTGCCATCGGTCTCGCCGGTGGGCAGACGGAAGCCGAGCACATACATCTTGCCGCCGGAGACTTCGCTGTCGAAGCGAACCATCTGGGCCGGCAGCAGCGAACCGGCGATCCACGGGCCATCAGCCGGTGCGCTGGCAGACGCACCCCATGTTACGGCTAATGTCAATAGAAGCACACATGAGAGGGCTACGGTAAACAGGCGACGCGTACGTTTCACGAGAGTTACTCCTTTCCAAACAGACCTGGACAGCCTCGACGAGGTGAGCCATGGCGCCTGGCGGTGAGCTGTCCGGACAACCGCCGACGCAGCGAACGAACTGACACGCAAGAGCAACATCGAAGGAGCAGGAACACAGTGGGCGAGGTTGACCGATCTGTTCCATAGAAGATGTCGGTCAAGAGATAGCTCAAGCATACCACGCCGCGGCGAGCCTGTCAACAGCGGCCAACCAGCAAATCCAAATGTACCCGGAATCGAGGCTTCAGCCGGTCTGCCACAGGGTTCTCGAGCGCCCAATAACCGGCTAAAGCCTCCATTCCAGATGTCTTCAGCGACCACATTTGGAATTCCTGGCGGCCAACGCCGCGATTGGCGTCTTTGTTTGACGATTCAATGCCAACCTGATAAGATTCTAACCAGAGCTTGGCTCCCATGTCTCACGTATCAACAAAGTATCACGTATCAACAAGGAGGTTGATTCATGTTAGTTCCCTTTCGTAATGAACCGATGACCGACTTCAGTAACCCGACCAATATCAAGGCTTTCGAGGCGGCGCTGTCGAAGGTGGAGTCGTGGCTGGGCCGCACCTATCCCATCGTCATTGGCGGTGAAAAAATCTACACCGATGAAACGTTCGACTCGCTCAATCCGGCCAACCCCAGCCAGGTGGTGGCTCGTTTTGCCCGTGCGACGCCCGAACATGCCAACCGCGCGGTGGAAGTGGCCCATGACGCCTTTCACGAATGGCGCAAGACGCCCTATGAGGCGCGGGCGCGCTATCTGTTCAAGCTGGCCGAGCTGATCCGGAAGCGCAAGCATGAATTCAGCGCGATCATGGTTTACGAGGTGGGCAAGAGCTGGCCAGAAGCCGACGCGGACACGGCCGAGACGATTGACTTTTGTGATTACTACGGCCGCCAGATGCTGCGCCTGGGCGGCGGCCAACCGGTGGAAGCGTCCGCCGGCCGCGACGCCGAACTGCGCTACATCCCGCTGGGCGTCGGCGTGGTCATCCCGCCCTGGAACTTCCCCGGCGCCATCATGGCCGGCATGACGACCGCCAGCCTGGTGGCCGGCAACAGCGTGGTGCTCAAACCGGCCAGCACATCGCCCTGGATTGCCTGGTTCCTGAGCGAGATGCTCTATGAGGATTTGCGCCTGCCGCCGGGAGTGCTCAATTTCCTGCCTGGACCGGGCGGCAAGATGGGCGATGCGCTGGTGGATCATCCGCTGACCCGTTTCATCGCGTTCACCGGCTCCAAAGAGATCGGCCTGCGCATCTTCC
>JAYRVL010000073.1:0-13256 GCA_041918575.1 Anaerolineae bacterium
GACCGCGGCCAAGCGCAGGGTGGTGAAGGGGCGCTGCTGCGTCCAGCTCTGTCCGTCCCAGTGCAGCATGTCCCCCAGGTCGCTGATGGCCCAGGCGTCGTCGGGCGAGAGCGCATCCACCGCGGTCAGGCTGGTGCTGGCCGGGTTGGGCGTCTCCTGCCAGGCGTCGCCATGCTCCGTCCAATGGAAGATGGTGCCATGACCGGGCATCCCGCCCACGGCCCAGCCTGCGCCGGTGGGCAGGAGCGCGACATCCGCCAGGTGATGGCGGCAGGGGTTGACCCGGTTGGGGTTCCAGCACTGCCAGGCGCCAGAAGTGACCGGCGCGACCGGCGCCGGAGCGACCTGGGGGAGAGTCAGCGGAAACAAAATGGCAAGCAGGGCGCTCAGTGCGACGGGCTGCAAGAATCTACGGGTCATATAGTGCTCGGTATACAGCTGATATGGTTCACAGTAAGCGACGCTCCTGGCGCAATGGTAGCGCCCCCACGACCGGCGTCAAAAAACCTGGCGCTACGATAGCTTTGGCGCTGCAGGCGCCCTTGCGACAACAAACGAGGCAGTCCAGGGGCTGCCTCGTTTGTGCTTTTCTCAGACTTGCCAGGGTGCTATCTGATCTTCGCTTCGATCAGCTTATCCATGCCGGCAAGCTGTTCTGGTGACGACATCGTCTTGAGTATCTCCGCATGCGCTTCGGCAGCGTGGACCATGGCTTTTTGTTTTACTTCTGGCACAGATTCGCCATGTACGACATGATCACAATCCATTCCCAAATCACGACAAGCAAGCTCGAGCATCTTGAACCTCCTGCTGACAGTGCGATCTTCCCTGCAAGGGAAAACCAAGAAACAACGACACCATGTCTGGGACCATGGCTGGCCTATTGTAGCACAGTGTGCGTTGCACAGCCATATGTCTGATGCCATTCCACCGCCGTGCGCAGCGCCTCTTCTAGCAGCCAGGTTGACCGCTGTCAACCGGTTTCCGGCCTGGGGTCTGGCACGAAAATGTGGGGTTTTTGTCCAATCGCGGTAGAATTGCAATATGGATACTTTACTCGATATCGTCTCGGTACAGACTCACAATGATTACGTTGACACCGATGTTGACACCGATGTTGACGCCGAACCGGTCGGAGAATTGCTCGACATCATCAGCGTCAAGGCTCACGATGATTATACCCTGGAGCTTGTTTTCGAGAATGACGCGAAACGACTGTTCGATATGAATCCGTTTCTCGATAGAAAGCCATTCGACAGACTCCGCAATTCCCCGATTTTTTTCAAGGCGTCCATCCACTATGGAACGGTGACCTGGCCGGGAAACATTGACATCGCGCCGGAGACGTTATGGGCGCGTTCCGTGCCGATCTGACAACGGCGCCAAAGAGAGATAGCACGAACGGGTGCGAGAGACCGCGCGGTTCTTGGAAGAGCGCGAACAGTGAGCCGAGATCAACGGAGAGGCGTGAAATGACGCAACAAACTACGGCGCCGGGCGGCGAGGTTGTTCTCTTCCAGTCGCCCGAGGGAGATGTTCAGATTGACGTGCGTCTGGAACAGGAGACCGTTTGGCTTTCATTGAACCAGATTGCCGACCTTTTCGCGCGGGACAAGTCAGTAATTTCGCGGCATTTGCGCAATGTCTATTTCACTGGAGAGCTTGAGCGAGAGGCAGTTGTTGCAAAAATTGCAACAACTGCAGCGGATGGAAAAACCTACCAGGTTGAGTATTTCAACCTTGACGCCATCCTTTCCGTTGGCTATCGCGTGAATTCCAAACGCGGCACCCAGTTCCGTATCTGGGCCACGCGCACCCTGAAGGAACATCTGATTCGCGGTTACACACTCCACGAGCGTAGCCTGCGGGAGCGTGGGATCGAAGACCTCAAACAGGCCGTGGGGTTGCTGGCACGCACGCTGACCGCGCACGCCCTGGTCACCGACGAAGGCCAAGCCGTGCTCGACATCGTGCAGCACTATACGCGCACCTGGCGACTTTTCCTGGAATATGACGAGGACCGCCTGGCCTCAACACCCCAGAAGCCCGTACTGCCGAGCGCGCCGCTGCTGCTGCCAGAAGCCAGGAGTGCGATTGGCCGACTGCGCGCCGAGCTGATGACTCGCGATGAAGCGTCAGACCTCTTTGGCAACGAGCGCGGGGACCAACTTGAGGCAATTCTCGGCGCCATCGAGCAGACCTTCGCCGGTGAGCTGCTCTACCCCACGGCCCAGGTACGCGCCGCCCACCTCCTCTATTTTCTGATCAAGGACCACCCTTTCACCGATGGCAACAAGCGCATCGGTACACTCCTGTTTCTGGAATACTTGCGGCGACATGGTCTCCTGTGGGGCGCGGATGGCGGGGCAAGGCTCCCCGATAGCGCGATGGTGGCGTTGACCCTGCTCGTGGCAGAGAGTGACCCCAGACAAAAGGAGTTGATGATCCAACTCGTCCTGAACTTGTTAGAGGACGACAGCTAATGGGCACCCGTTTTTGATGCCTCGCCTTGCCTGGGCGATGAAACTGACGATGCTGAAAACGAACGGCTCGTCTGGTAAGAGAGATGGAGATGGAGACAAACAATGCCCTACCTACCTGCTAGCACCCGTTACGATTCGATGACCTATCGCCGCTGCGGACGCAGCGGCCTGCTGCTGCCCGCGGTCTCGCTCGGCCTGTGGTACAACTTCGGTGGCGTTGACTCCATTGAAAACGGCCGGGACATGATCCACCGCGCCTTCGACCTGGGCATCACCCACTTCGACCTGGCCAACAACTATGGCCCGCCGCCCGGTTCCGCGGAGGAGACTTTTGGCCGCATCCTGGCCCAAGACCTGGCCCCCTACCGCGATGAGTTGGTCATTTCCAGCAAGGCCGGCTATCTCATGTGGCCCGGCCCTTACGGCGAATGGGGTTCACGCAAATACCTGGTCGCCAGCCTGGACCAGAGCCTCGAACGCATGGGGCTGGATTACGTGGACATCTTCTACAGTCACCGGCCCGATCCCAACACGCCCCTGGAGGAGACGATGGGCGCGCTCGATTTCATCGTGCGTAGCGGTCGCGCCCTCTACGCCGGCATCTCCACCTACAGCCCAGAGCAGACTCGCCAGGCCGCCAGCCTCCTGCGCAGCCTGGGGACGCGCTGCCTGATCCACCAGCCGCGCTATAACATGTTCGACCGCTGGATCGAGGATGGCCTCCTGAACGCGCTGGCCGATGAAGGCATCGGCTGCATCGCCTTTTCACCGCTGGATCAGGGCATCCTCACCGACAAGTATCTGCGACAGGTTCCCGAAGGCTCGCGGGCAGAAAAGCTCAGCGGCCGCTTCCATTGGGGCGACACGGTCAGCGCGGCGCGCGTGACCACGGTGCGCCAACTGAACGAACTGGCGCAGGCGCGCGGCCAGAGCATGGCGCAGATGGCGATCGCGTGGGTGCTGCGTCATCCGCAGATGACCTCGGCGCTGATCGGCGCCAGCAAGGCGTCGCAGATCGAAGAGGCCGTGGCCGCGCTCGATAACCTCACGTTCAGCGCGGTCGAGCTGGCGCAGATCGAATCAATCCTGGGCGAATAGCCTGCGCCGGTCGGCATTGCGTCCACGCCGGCGGCCGCGCGGCTGTCAGGCCCGGCAGGCGCGATTTCAATCGCTCTTGCGGTAGCGCGGAAACTGCTTGAGTACGCGGAAGCCGACGCTGGCATAGAGATCGCAGGCACGCGTGGGGAAATCGGCCACCGTGTGCAGGCGGATGATCTCGACCCCACGGCTGCGCAGCGCCAGGATGGCGCGCGTCAGCAGGGCGCGGCCAACACCGCGGCGACGCCAGCCCGGCCGCACGCTGACCTCGAACACCTCGGCGCGGCCCTGTTCGATGATCGTCAACACCTGGGCAATCACCGCGTCGTGATCCCAGGCCACCTGCCACAGGTCGGGATCGAAGCGCGGCGCGGCCAGTTCGGCCGCGTAGGCCACCGGGTCATTGCCGCTGCTGAAACGCCCCCCCTCGTATTCGCCCTGGTAGGCTTCGATCACACTGGCGGCAATGGCCGGCAGATGGGCCGGCGCCACCGGGTGGATTTCGATGCCGCTCGCCAGGGGAGCCGCGCTCACGGCAACAGCCGGGTCCAACCCCATCTCCAGAACCGTGTAGCCAACAGCGTACCCTTCATGCTTCAGGAGCGCGGCGGCATCGTATTCGGTGCTGCTGGCATTGGCGGCCAGCTCGGCCCGGGCGCCGGAATGTTCGGCAGCGGCCAGTTGGCGGCTGTGCGCTTCGGCCCAGTGCAGCATGGCCGTGCCGATCCCCTGGCCACGCCAGGCCGGCAGCAGCCAGCCCAACGACAGATAAACCCATGCGCCGTCGTCCTCCGGCCATGAGATGATGCGGCTGAAGCCCACGGTGGCCCCGGCAACCTCAACCGCCAACCAGCGGTCCGCCTGACCGGCCACAAGCGCCGCGGCCAACGCGTCGGCCATCTGACTGCGGGTTGGGATACTCTCCGTGGTGGAGAGCGGGTCTACCTGGTCATACACGGCGCAGCCGCGGCGCACAGCCAGGAAGGCATCTGCATCTTCTGCGCCGACCAGGGTGCGAAAAACCAGGCCGGTGAGAGGAGGCGCGTCAGAAAGCGTAACGATACGGTACATGGTGGTGTTTTCTCTTCTCACTTGCTGGAAACTTGATGAGAATTTGCTCAGTTCATCCTCTATGAGCATATCATCTTCGTGTTCCCTGCGCAAAATTGTAGCGGCCCGCTAACTTGTGGGGTGAACGGGTGCGTGCTATAGTGACACGATTACAAAAGATGCGATTACAAACGAAGGAGATTACGGGATGCAGCATACTTTATATGGGAATTCATTCTGGATGAAATCGTTGAAACGGCCCGCGGCGTTCTTCATGCGTCGGGCCGGTTGGCGGGTCGAAGGGCGGCCCCCTGCGCTCCCCAAATATGTCGTAGTGGGCGCGCCGCACACCTCCAACTGGGATTTCCTGGTCATGTTGGGCGTTATCTTCACCGTGCCCCTCGAAGCGCACTGGCTGGGCAAGCACACCCTGTTTCGTCATCCCCTCGGTCGCCTCTTTCGCTGGTTGGGCGGCATCCCGGTGGATCGTCGCCAGGCCAATGGCCTGGTGGCCCAGATGGTAGATGTCTTCAACCGCCGCGATAAGTTGATCCTGGTGGTCGCGCCCGAAGGATCGCGTAAGAAGCTGCACACATGGAAGAGTGGTTTCTACCACATTGCCCGTGGCGCGCAGGTGCCGTTGGCCCTGGTCTCCCTGGACTACAGCCGCAAAATGGTGCGTTTTGGCCCGGTGATGACGCCCAGCGGCGACATCGAAGCGGACATGGCGTCCATGCGCACCTTTTTCAGCGATGCCGCTGGCAAATACCCGCACGAAACGGCCCAGGTGGCGTTGCAGTAACGCCATTGCGCGGATGAGGCTGCAACTGCATCGAAAACAGCCAGTACATCAAAAACGACTTCCAGAACCGCTTTTCATCCTCTTTCGATGCGTATGATCTTCATCATATGCATCAAGACTCCTTTCTGCTACACTTGCTCCAGATTGTGAAATATGGAGCAAACACATGACCGATCTGCTGACCACCCGACAAGTGCAAGAAATGCTGCACCTGGACCGCACGACGATCTACCGCTTCGTCGAGAATGGGCAACTGCCGGCGGCGCGCGTGGGCAAACAGTGGCGCTTTGCGCCGGCCGACGTTGATCGCCTTCTTCACAAAGCGCCGGCCGCGGCCGCTCACAACCAGGTTACGCCGGCTGCCGGCGCAGCCTGGCCTGTTCCCGCTGCGCCCCGTCCGACCCTTGAACGCCCCAACGCCTCTGCGGGCCTGGCTGACCTGCTGCCATTGGCCTGTGTGCAGATGATCCAGGACGCCTTCGCCGAAGCCCTGGGCGTGATGATCGTCATCACCGACATGCAGGGCCAACCCATCACCCAGGTCAGCCACGCGTGTGGGCTTTACCGGGCGGTCATCCAGGACGCCTCCGGGGTGGCGCACTGTGTGCGCACCTGGCAGCAGTTGGCCGGCGCGCCCACGCTGCAGCCCAAATTCTCCGCCAGTGAGTTGGGTCTCCTGTGCGCCCGCGGGCTGATTCGCGCCGGCAACGAACTCAAGGGCATGGTCTTCATTGGCGGCATCGAGCCTTCGTCCTGGCCGCCCACCTCCCAGGAAATCAACGCCCTGGCCGCCGGCCTGAACGTGGAACCATCCGCCATTGCCGCCCATGTTCATGAAGTCTATCGCCTGGACCGCGCGGGCCAGGAGCGTGCGCTGGAATTCGTGCAGCGCATCGCCGACATCTTTTCTCACATTGTCGAAGATCGCCAGGCGCTCACCGGCCGTTTGCAGGCCATCGCCGGCCTGTGCGCCTTGTAAAATCCCCCGGTCTTGAAGGAGACACGTAGAACCATGAAGAAACTGCTGATCCTGGGCGCCGGCGCCGCCGGCACCATGGCCGCCAACAAACTGAGCCGCGAGCTGGACCCCGACGAGTGGAAGATCACCATTGTGGATCAGAACGAAGCCCACTACTACCAGCCGGGCTTTCTTTTCATCCCCTTTGGCATGTACAGCAAGAGCGATGTGATCAAGCCCAAGCGCGATTTCATCCCCGCCAACGTGGAGATGATCATCTCGCCCATCGAACTGATCGAGCCGGAGCACAACCGGGTGCGCATCAGCAAGGACAATCGCTATCTGAACTACGATTTCCTGATCATCGCCACCGGCACCAACATCCATCCAGAGCAGACGCCCGGCCTGCATGAGGATGAATGGCATAAGTCCATTCACGACTTCTACACGGTGGATGGCGCGGTGGCCCTGGCGCGCCACTTGCGCAACTGGCATGGCGGCCGGCTGGTGCTCAACATCGTGGACAACCCGATCAAATGCCCGGTGGCGCCGCTGGAATTCATCATGCTGGCCGACTGGTTCTTCCACGAGCACAAACTGCGCGACCGCGTGGAGTTGACCCTGGTCACGCCGCTGCCTGGCGCCTTCACCAAGCCGGTCGCGTCCAAGTACCTGGGCGACATCCTGGAGCAGAAGGGCATCAAGGTCGTGCCCGATTTCCTGATCGAACATGTGGACCCCGACACCAGGAAGATCGTGGCCTACGACGAGCAGGAAGTGGAATACGACCTGCTGGTCAGCGTGCCCCTCAACATGGGCAGCGATGCCGTTGCTCGCTCTGGCCTGGGGGATGATCTGAATTACGTGCCGGTCAACAAGTACACTTTCCTGGCCGACGCCTACCCCAACATCTTTGCCCTGGGCGACGCCACGAATGTGCCGGCGTCGAAGGCCGGATCGGTGGCGCACTTTGCCGTGGATGTCTTCACCGAGAACTTCCTGCGTTACGTGGATGGCCTGGAACTGCTGCCCACCTTCGACGGCCATGCCAACTGTTTCATCGAATCGGGCTTTGGCAAGGGGCTGTTGATTGACTTCAACTACGATGTGGAACCGCTGCCCGGCAAGTACCCCCTGCCCGGCGTCGGTCCTTTCTCGCTGTTGCAGGAATCGGAAATGAACCACTGGGGCAAGGTGATGTTCCGCTGGATGTACTGGAACCTGCTGCTGAAAGGTCAGCCCTTGCCGCTGCCGGCGCGCATGAGCATGGCCGGCAAATGGGACGGCAAGTGGGCCGAGAGCAGCGCGTCCAACTGAGGAGGGCGGCATGGATCAGGCTTTGCTTGAATTGAACGAGAAGTTGGACCGCCTGACGAACCAGGTGGCTTTCCTGACCGAGCAGGCGCAGCGCGCAGAGCGGGAGCGGGCGGCGCGCGCAGAGCTGATGCGCGACCTGACCCCGATCGCCAATGATGTCTACCGGCTGGCGGTTGAGCAGTTGGAGGAAGTAGAACAGTACGTCAGCCTGGATGACCTGCTGCGGTTGGTCAAGCGCCTGGCGCGCAACGGGCGTAATATCGAGAAGATGCTCGATCAACTGGAAAGCGTGATGGACCTGGCGGAAACGATCGCGCCGTTGAGCGATGCGGCGTTCGGCCGGGCCGTCAACGAACTGGCGACGCTGGAGCGCAAGGGCTATTTCACCTTTGCCCGCGGCGGCTGGCGGATTCTCGACAACATCGTCACCTCGTTTGGCGAGGACGATGTGCAGCAGTTGGGCAACAACATCGTGCTCATCCTGCAGACGATCAAGGAAATGACCCAACCCGAGGTGATGAACTTCGCCCGCAACATGGTTTCGGCCATCGAAAACGAGGGCGCGGCCGAGGTGAGCATCTCCTACCGTTCGCTGTTCGGCCAGATGCGCGACCCAAACGTGCGCCGGGGCCTGGCCCTGACGATGCGGGTTCTGCGCAGCCTGGGGCAGCAGACGTCCTCGGCAGGACAGAGCGTCAATTGAACAGCAGGCATCTGCGGCCTCGAAGAGTTGTTCGAATGCAGAAAAACGGCCTGGTAGAGAACCGGCCAGAGTGAATTCATGCGCACCGCGTGCGCAGAGAGACAAAGGAGAAAGATGTATGGCGACGCGTACCATTGCTGGTAAGACCGTCCAGGTCAACAATGAAGGGTATTTGACGAACCCCGCGGAATGGAACAAGGAGATTGCGGCCGTGCTCTCGGTGGAAGAGGGGATCAGCGAGCTGACCGCGGCTCATTGGAAGGTGATTGATTTCTGCCGTGACAGTGCAGCCAAGCTGGGCGGCAAGTCGCCCACGCTGCGCCAGATCACAACGGGTACTGGCGTTTCTACCAAAGACCTGTTCAGCCTGTTCCCCAAAGGCCCGGCCAAGAAGGTGGCGCGCATCGCCGGCCTGGGCAAGCCCGAAGGCTGCGTCTGAAGAGAAACCCGGCTTCTGCGAGAAACCGGGTTTCTGACTCCCCGAATCAAAATTGAACGATTCGAATCAAGGAGAATTTACCATGGCTGACGAAACTCGTAAAGTAGCGTTTATTTGTTCCAAGGGCGATCTCGACATGGCTTACCCGGCCCTCGTCATGGGCTGGGCCGCCTTGGGCAACGGCATTGATGTCACCATCTTCTTCACGTTTTGGGGGATGGATATGATTACCAAGAGCCGGCAAGACCGGCTGGAGCTGGCGCCGGTGGGCAAGACCAGCATGAAGATGAGCATGATGGGCCTCAAGACCGGCAACCTGGGCATTCCCAACATTCTTGGTATGCTGCCCGGCATGACCGCCTTTGCCACGAGCATCATGAAGAAGAAGATCGCCGGAGTCGGCGCGCCGCCGGTGTGCGAATACCTGCAGATGCTGGTGGATGGCGGCGCCAAGCTCTACGCGTGCAAGATGTCGGTGGACATGATGGGGCTGAAAAAAGAAGACTTCGTGGATGGCGTGATTGACATCGTCACCGCCAGCGACTTCATGGACATGACCGAAGGCGCACAGATTATTTTCATCTGAGCCGATGCCGTTTCTTCGCCAGGACGCGGGAGCTTTTTCAACGCAAAGACGCCAGGACGCAAAGAGGATAAAACTCCCTTGCGTCCTGGCGTCTCGCCCACCGCCCGTAGGTCACGCCTCCGGTGTAACGACGCCCTCTGCGCCGAAGCACACTTCGATGCGCCAACAGCGCCCGCACAAGATCGGGGCTGCCGGTTCGCCCTCCGCCCTTAGGTCACGCCTCCGGCGTGACGACATTCTTCGATGAACGTATTGAACCGATGAAATCTGCCGGGACGGATTGAACTCCGTTCCACGAAATTGACCGCTACGCTCAAGCGCGGTATCATGATCTGTGCGTGGAATTGCGCAGCCATATTGACTGACGGCGCCTCTTTTCCTATGCATTCTGCTCATCCTGTCCGAATTCTCGATTCACCAAGCGGCTCAGCGACTTGCGCCGAACAGAAGTATGACTGACGGCATTTTTCAGCGCAACGCAGCGACAACTTAGACGTGCGTGAGCAAACCTCATGGCCTATACACCTACCGATCTCGAAGCCTTTGTTCGCCAACGTGCGGGAAAAATCGCCGACGAAATTCAGGCGGCAGCCAATCGGGCCCAAAATGAGGCCGATTTGGTAGCCGCTGTGGAACGAACACTCGAGCGTTTTGCCAAAAGCTTCGATGTTGAACTCCATCACAGCCGTGAACGCACGCTGATCAATGGTCGTGCGGACGCAGTCTACAATCGCTTCGTAATCGAATACGAGCCACCGCGCTCGCTTACCAAGAACAATAGCGCCCGCACCAACAGGCACGCGATTGACCAGGTCAAGCAGTACATGGATAGCCTGGAGCGGTTGGACCGCCACAAGAAGGAACGGCTGGCCGGCGTGGTGTTGGATGGCGATTTCTACATTTTCGTGCGCTACCGCGACACCCGCTGGCGCGTGGACGACCCTGTGCCTGTCGCAGCCCACAGCACTGAGACCTTCCTGCGCTATCTGCTCTCCCTCTCTACCGAACTGGCGCTGACGCCCGATAACCTGGTACGTGACTTTGGCGAGAACAGCAACGTCGCTCGCCAGGTCGTGCCGGCCTTTTATCGGGCGCTAGGCGCTACGGATCATCCCAAGGTGCATATTCTCTTTCAGCAGTGGCGGCGCCAGTTCAGCGAGATCACCGGCTACGAAGCGGGCGGTGGACAGCTCGACATCCAGGCGTTGGCCAAGTCGTACGCGGTGCAGGACCGGCAGCCTAATGCCGAACGCCTCTTCTTCGCCGTCCACACCTACTATGCGACTTTCATCAAGCTACTGGCTGTGCAGATTGCCACCTACTACCTGATGCCGAAGGTGGGCAGCGGCCTGGCCGCAATTGCCAGCCAGGACGCCGCGAGTTTGCGCAGTTACCTGGTCAAAATGGAACGGGGCGGCGTCTTTGCCGATTTCGGCATCAAGAACTTCCTGGAAGGGGACTTCTTCGGCTGGTACCTGGACATCTGGGACGAAAGCCTCGACCGGGCGCTGCGCCGGCTGATCGGCGACCTGGCCAACTATTCCCTGGTTACGCTCGATGTTGATCCCGAAGAGACGCGCGACCTGCTCAAGCAGCTCTACCAGAACCTGACGCCCAAGAAGCTGCGTCACGCGCTGGGCGAGTACTACACGCCCGATTGGTTGGCAGACCGGCTGCTGAATCAATTGTGTGGCGCGCCCAGGCCGGGCGAACCGCCGCAGTTGGACCCCCGCAAGCGTTTGTTGGACCCTGCGTGCGGTTCGGGCACGTTCCTGGTCCTGGCAATCAAACGGGTCAAGGCCTACGCCGGGGAGAATGGGCTGAACGAGGCCCAGGCGCTGGAGCAAATTTTGACCAACATCGTCGGCTTCGATCTCAACCCGTTGGCGGTGATCTCTGCGCGTACCAACTACCTACTGGCCCTGGGCGACCTGTTGTCCCATCGCCGCGGGGAGATCAGCATTCCGGTCTACCTGGCCGACAGCATTCTGACACCCAGCCAGGGCACGGATTTGTTCAGCCGCGCCGGCTTCAGCTTCAACACAGCCGTGGGCAAGTTCACGGCGCCGCAGGCGTTGGTAGACGCGCGGTACATTGATGAATTCGCCGGACTGCTGGAGGAATGCGTGGAGGTGAAGCTGCCTGCAGAGGTGTTTCGAGCGCGGCTGCTGCAGATGTTTCCCCTGCATGAAAAACGGGACTCTGCCGAGCTAGACGTGGCCCTGGCCCTCTACCGGCAATTGCGGGCGTTGGACGACAAGGGCATCAACGGCATCTGGGCCAGGATCATCAAGAACGCCTTCGCGCCGCTCTTCCAGGGGCGGTTCGATTATGTAGCCGGCAACCCGCCGTGGGTGAATTGGGAGAGCTTGCCGGCCGATTACCGCAACGAGACCAAGCCGCTCTGGGTGTACCACAATCTCTTTCCTCACAGTGGCATGGATACGATCCTTGGCAAGGGCAAGAAGGACATCTCCATGCTGCTGACCTTCGTGGCGGCGGACAACTACTTGAAGGATGACGGCAAGCTCGGCTTCATCATCACTCAAAGCGTGCTCAAGACCGCGGGAGCTGGCCAGGGGTTCCGGCGGTTGCAGTTAGGCAGCGGCCAGCCTATCGCAGTTGTTGCGGTGGACGACTTGGTGGATCTACAGCCGTTCGAGGGCGCTACCAACCGCACGGCCGTAATCATTGTGCAACGCGATCGTAAGACGCGCTATCCGGTGGGCTACAACGTGTGGCGCAAGACAGCAGCCGGCCGTATTTCCGAAGATGTGACTTTGTCTGAAGCGACGGCGATGTGTAGTATCCGCCAGTTTGTCGCCCAACCGGTGGATGACGCTGATCCGACCTCGTCCTGGCTGACTGGTCGGCGGCAGGCGCTGCAGGCTGTGCGTAAGGTATTGGGAGCATCCGACTATGTCGGCAAAGCCGGTGTCTGCACGTGGTTGAACGGTGTCTACTGGCTGGAGATCGTGTCGCAGCGGCCCGACGGCCTGATTGTGGTGAGAAACATCACGGAAGGCGCCAAGCTGGAAGTGGAGAACGTTCAGGCGGCCATTGAATCCGATCTCCTCTATCCGCTCCTGCGCGGCCGGGACGTGGGTCGCTGGCAGGCAACACCCCAGGCGCACCAGTTGATGGTCCAGGACCCTGAGAGGCGTCGCGGTTATAATGAAAACTGGCTGGCCGTGACGTATCCGAAGACCTACGCCTACCTGAATCGCTTCGAGAACGAATTGCGCCGGCGGTCGGGCTATCGGCGCTACTTCAAGGAGACCGACCCCTTCTACTCGGTGTTCAACGTCGGCGACTACACCTTTGCGCCGTACAAAGTGGTATGGCCCAATATCGGTTCAGAAATCGCTGCCGCGGTGGTGGGCGCCCAGGCGAACAAACCAATCGTCCCACAGCACATCGTCACTTTGTTGGCGTGTGATCAGGAGACGGAAGCCCATTACGTTTGTGCGGTTCTAAATAGCAATCCCTTTGACTTCGCTGTCCAATCCTACTCCCAACGAGGTGGAAAGAGCTTCGGGACGCCTCAGATCATCGAAAACGTGCGCGTTCCGCGCTTCGACCCCGCCAACCCCACTCATCTGGCCCTGTCCTCCCTCTCCCACCAGGCCCACGCCGCCACGGCAACCGGCGATGCGGCGCGGGTGCGGGCCATCGAAGCAGAGATTGATCGGCTGGCCGCCCAGTTGTGGGGACTGACGGAGGCGGAGTTGCGGGAAATCCAGGAGAGTTTGGCGGAACTCAAATGGGTGCAGTTGCTGTCATCTCCCATCCACGGTTGGGCATCACGGCGCCTCACGTC
>JAYRVL010000074.1:0-2582 GCA_041918575.1 Anaerolineae bacterium
CTCGCCGGCGGCTATGCCCAGCGCCTGCTGGGCCTGTTCGGCGCCGAACAGGGCTCGACAGAAGCTGCGCAACCTCCGAATTCCGGCGGTACCTCTCCGGCCCTGCTCATCCTGTCAACCCCCGAAGGTGAGTCGCTGGTCGAGCCGCTCAGCGCACGCGAACTGGAAGTGCTGCGCTTGATCGCCGATGGACTGGCGAATGCCCAGATCGCGGCCAGGCTGTACATCGAGATCGGCACGGTCAAGCGCCACGTCAATCATATTTTCGGAAAGCTGGGCGTCTCCAGCCGGACGCAGGCGATCGCACGTGGTCGGGCGCTCAAACTGCTCTGAGCGGTCTTTGTTCGTCGCGCCGTGAGCTTTTCCATTACCCTGTGGCTTGCGGCAGTCAGTATTCCCCCTCCAGATACCTCGTCTTCCAACACTGATTTGTAGATCCCCTCAAATGCACCCTCGCATGTATCCGTGGGTACATGCGAGGGTGGTGTCAACGCGCTTATACTCAGCCGCAGTGTGGACGACTAAGGAGGCACACGATGTCCATGGAAAAGCGACAAGAGTCCAACACCATCTATGAATTCACGATCCGAGGCGATTTGAGCGGCCAGTGGTGCGATTGGTTCGGGGACCTGCAGATGGCCTATGCGGAAAACGAGACCATCTTGTGGGGCCCCGTGCCCGATCAGGCCGCACTCTACGGCATCATCGCCAGGCTGCGCAACCTGGGGCTGACTTTGCTCTCCGTGAACCAGCGGCCCGCCGGAGCCGCGCCTGTACCCGATCATTCCAAACCAAACGCATAAAGGAGCATCACATGAATCCGCAAACGCAACCGCAGACCGCCTCTCCAACCACGGGAGGCACGTACCCAGTCAAGGATCGGCTGTCGTTCGTCTGGCTGATCCTGGCTTTCGTCGTATCGCTCTTCTCGAACGGCATGACCATCGTGCCGATCGCCGCCTGGCTGGCCCCTGTTTTCATGTTGCGCTTCCTGCGCACGCGGCGGGCGCTGCCCGGCCTGCTCGTCGGCTACGTGGCCAGCGCGGCGGCCTTCTACATCTACTGGCGGCCGGCCTTCCTCGACGCGGGCGCGATGTTCACCGTCTACAGCACCGCGTTCGCACTGCTGTTCTTCCTGCCCTTCGTCGTTGACAGGTTATTGGCCGGTCGCGTGCCGGGCTTCCTGCGCACCCTGATCCTGCCGGTCGCCTGGGTGTCGGTCGAGTATACGCTGCATCTCGTGTCGCCGCTGGGCACCTTCTTCTTGACGCCATTCACCCAGGGCGGCAACCTGCCGCTCCTGCAGATCCTGACGATCACCGGCATGTGGAGTATCACATTCCTGATCGGCTGGTTCGCCAGCGTGGTAAATTATGCCTGGGAAGCCCGTTTCGACATGCAGCGCGTGGGGCGCGGGGTGGCCGTTTACACGGTGATCCTGGCGGCAGTCCTGCTCTTCGGCGGCATCCGCCTGGCGCTGAATCCGCCCACCGGTGAGACGGTCAAGGTGGCAGTCCTCACAACCAACGTGAACAAGGAGTACTGGCCCGACGGCGAAGACACGCCGCTGGACAAGGGTCTGATCGCCGGAACCTTGAGCGCGGAGGAGCTGAAGCGTGTTTCCGGCACGATGGCCGAGATCAACAACGACCTGTTGGCGAGAACCCGTGTGCAGGCCCGCGCCGGCGCAAAGATGGTGACATGGAGCGAATACAACGCCGGCGTCTTCGCCGATGCTGAGGCGCAGTTCCTGGCGCAGGCTCGGCAGGTCGCTCGCGAGGAGCAGATCTACCTGGCCTTCCCGCTGATCGTCCTGGAGATGGACCCTGCCAAGCGGCCGGCGCCCGAGCGCCTGGAAACCAACAAGTCGGTGATGATCACGCCCGATGGCGAGATCGCCTACCAGTACGTCAAGCACAACCTGCTCACCGGCTGGGAAGCCAATCGGGCGATCCAGGGGCCGCGGCAGATTAACACCATTGACACACCCTACGGCCGCCTGACGAGCGTGATCTGCCTGGACATGGACTATCCGAGCTTCATGCGCCTGGCGGGCCAGCAGGGGGTGGACATCGTGTTGAGCGGCGCGATTGACGGCACGTTGGCCACCAAAGGCAACCCGATGCACTCGACGATGGCCTCGTTCCGCACCATCGAGCAGGGCTTCTCGTTGGCCCGAGCCGGCGTCTACGGTTCCAATGTGGCGGTGGACTACCAGGGACGGCTGTTGGGGATCTCCGGCTACTACACGGCCAAAGACCGGACCGTCGTGGCGCAGTTGCCCATCAAGGGCACGCGCACCCTCTATTCGCAGGTCGGCGACATCTTCCCGCAGGCGTGCCTGGTGCTGCTGGCCGTGCTGGTGGTCTATGCCGCGATCAGCGCGGCGTTGCGCCGCAGCAAAGCCGGCGCCAAGGCCTCGCGGCCGGCAGAACCGCACGGCTTGGAGCCTCGGGCTGGGTGAGATTCCTGCCGCATCTGCGGCGTGACATACGCGTTGGGTCGGGCGGTAAGCACGACCCAACCGTGGCGCTCATAGGTCCCCTACAAATTTTTGGGGTCACAACACAATGCGTTTAAAA
>JAYRVL010000075.1:0-2028 GCA_041918575.1 Anaerolineae bacterium
ACTTCCTGAAAAACCCGATCGAGCCAATCAAGGTAATCGGTGTAGTCTGAGTAGCCCTGAGCATAGGCCCGGGTACGATAGTGCTCGGCCTTGTTCGCCGCGTGGATGTCGTAATCGATCGCGTTCCAGTAGGGAGGCGAAGTCACCGTCAGTGCCACACGATTTTTGCCCAATTCGGGCATGCTCTCACACGAATGCTGATAAATCTGGTTCACGCTCTCCAACCTCCCGCGTAGCGTCCAACTTCCAACCTCCATCTTCCGGCTTCCAAGTGTAGCTGAGAACGCCTTAGCTGACAAGTAGAACATTTGGCATGTGTCAAACCACCCATTTAGCACTATGAACCACGGCGGCGGTTCAAGTAGAATGAGGCAGGAGCGCTCTGGATGCAGTTCAACATGGTGGTGATTTTCTTCTTCTATGGCCTGGCGTTTTTTAGCATGGGCCTGGCCATTACGCTGGAAGCCGGTCGCGGCTCGGATGCGCGGCTGCGGCACGGGCTGCGCGCCCTGGCCTGGTTTGGCTTGCTGCACGGTGCGCACGAATGGATCGAGATGTTTGAGCTGCTGGAGATTCTGCCCGGTCACTCCATCGATCCCACCACCTGGCACACCGCGCGCATCGCCATGCTGGAGTTTTCGTTTTTGTTGCTGGCCGCGTTCGGCGCGGCGCTGCTGCCTAAAGTCAAGGACTTCCGGCGAGCCAGTCTGCTCGTACCGGCGGTGCTGGCCAGCGTTTGGGGGATTGGGTTGGTGCTGCTGCGCGGCTCCTACACAATTGAGACCGGGTTGTGGGATGTCGCGGATGTCTGGACGCGTTATAGCGTGGCGGTCCCGTCGGCGCTGCTGGCCTGCATCGGCTTGATCGGGCAGCGGCAGGTCTTCCGGCGGGCAGGGATGCAAGAGTTTGGTCAGGCGGCCTTGATCGCGGCCGTGGCCTTTGCCTGGTACGGCATCATCGGACAGACGTTTGCACGCGAGACGTCGCTGCCGCCGTCCAACGTGATCAATCAGAATCTGTTTTATCGGATGTTTGGGTTCCCCGTCCAGTTGCTGCGGGCGGGCGCGGCCATCGTGTCGGCCTATGCCGTGGCACGCTTTATGCGCTCCTTTGAAGTGGAGACCAAACGCAAGATTGCCGAATTCCAGGCCGAGCAGCTACACGCCGCTCAGCGGCGCGAAGCGCAGCGCGGCGATCTGCTGCGACAGGTCGTTGCGGCGCAAGAATCGGAACGGCAGCGCATCGCGCGGGAACTGCACGATGCGACCGGCCAGGCGCTGACGGCCATCGGTCTGGGGCTGCGCGGTGTGTCGAATGCGCTGCGGGTGGATACCGATCGGGCGGCGGCAAATCTGCGCCAACTTGAAGGGTTGGTGGCCCATTCGCTGAATGAACTGCAACGCCTCATCGCCGATCTGCGCCCGTCACACCTGGACGATCTGGGTCTGCCGGCCGCGCTGCGCTGGTATGTCAGCGAGGTACAGGCGCGTGTGCCGCTCCAACTCCAAGTTGAGGTCAGCGGCGAGCAGCGACCGATTGCGGCGGAGATGACCACGACGCTCTTCCGGGTGGCGCAGGAAGCAGTGACGAACGTGATCAAACATGCCGAAGCCACTGCCGTCAAGATCATGCTGACCTATAATGTCGAATGTGTGTGTCTAAGTGTGGAAGACAATGGCCGCGGTTTTGACGTTACGGCGGCCAGGGCGCAGCGGCTGGCGTGGGGGCTGATGGGCATGGAGGAGCGCGCGACTTTGCTGGGCGGAAAGTTCACACTTAAGTCACAGCCCGGTCTGGGCACGTGTGTTGAAGTTAAGATTCCGTATCGATCGGTTTTGGAGGCTAGCCATGACAACCCGTCTACTCTTAGTTGACGATCACGCCGTGGTCCGTTCGGGCCTGCGTATGCTATTGGAGAATCAAGCAAGTCTGGAGATTGTGGGTGACGCCGGTACCGGGCGGGAGGCGCTGGCCCTGGTCAAGGAACTACAGCCCAACATTGTGTTGATGGACATCGGTCTGCCGGAC
>JAYRVL010000076.1:0-2192 GCA_041918575.1 Anaerolineae bacterium
AAGCCGAGCGTGAACAGCACACGCTGGCCGAGGCGCTGCGCGATGCCGCCGGTGTGCTGGCCAGCACGTTGAATTTTGACGAGGTCCTGGATCGCATCTTATCCACGGTGGGCCGCATTGTGCCCAACGACGTCGCCACGCTCCTGTTGATCGAACACGGCGTGGCGCGCGCGATGCGAGCCGTCGGCTATCAAAATCCCGAGCGGGAAGCCAAGATTCGGCAGCTGCGGTTCGTCGTCGATCAGACGCCTAATTTGCGGCGGGTCGTCGAGAGTCAGCGGCCTTTCTTCATCGCGGATACCGCCACCGATCCATTCTGGACCCCGGTGAACGGGATCGACTGGATCAAATCGAACATCGTGGCGCCGATGATCGTTAAAGGCCAGATCATCGGCATGTTGGCCCTGGACAGCAGCTTATCCAATTTCTACACTGCGATCCACGCCGAGCGCTTGCAGGTTTTTGCCGCGCAAGCAGCCGTGGCCCTGGAAAATGCGCAGTTGTTTGACGAAGCTCAGCAGCGGTTGAAAGAGTTGGCCGTGTTGTTTAACGCCAGCCGGGCCATGACCGCTTCACTCGATCGCGCCACGGTGCTTCAAACGATCACGCAATGGCTGGCAGAAGCAGTCGATGCCACCAGCGTCTATGTCCTGTCGGTCTATTTAGAGAAAGGCGTTGTGCAGGTATTGACCGAGTACTTCAGCGCGAGTGCCAGTGAGCTGGAGCGCGTGTCGGATCTGGGAGCCACGTACAGCCTGGATGATCTGCCTGGTACACTGACGGCCCTGCGCCATGGTCAACCCTCGGTGGCGATGATTGATGATCCGCGCACCGATTCGATTGCCATGGACTTGTTGCACATTTACGGCGGCAAGAGCCTGCTGCGCATACCGATGAACGTAGCCGGCCAGGTGCGCGCCTATGCCGTCATCTGGGACAGCCGCACGTTGCGGCAGTGGACCGACGCCGAAATCCAGCTCTGCCAGACGCTGGCCAATCAGGCGGCTGTGACACTGGAAAATGTGCGCTTACTGGAAGAAACCCGGCAGGGCCTGAAAGAGCAATCGGCGCTGTTGGCCGCCATCACCGCCGTCTCCTCCAGCCTGGATCTCACCACGGTGTTGAGCCGGCTGGCCGAGCAGCTGGGGCGCGCCATCGACGCCACCAGCGTTTACGTATGTGAGTGGAATCAGGCCGCCAATACTTCGACTGTGGTGGTCGAGTATTACGGGCCGGACGCATCGGACGCCGAGCGGGTCTCTGATCTGAATGTGACGTACGATCTGGCGTCGGACTATGGAAACGAGCCGCGCTGGCAGCAGCCCGGCAGCAGTCAGGTCATTCACGTGGATGACCCGGACCTGCCGGTCGGCCGCGCCGCTCATCTGCGCCAGTTCGGCGGTTGCTCGGTGTTGACGGTGGGGTTGACGGCCAAGTCCAACATCTTCGGGTATATCGAGTTGTGGGAGTCGCGTCAACGCCGCATGTTCACACCCGACGAGATTGCGCTGTGTCAGGCCATCGCCGGGCAGGCTGCGGTTGCCTTTGAAAACGCGCGGCTGTTTGAGGCCGAGCGCAAACAACTGCGGCTGGCGCAAACCCTGCAAGCGGTCGGCGCACTGTTGACCGCGCAGATGAGCCTGAACGAAGTGCTTGACTACCTCTTCGATTTGCTGGCGCGCGTGGTGGCATACGACAGTGTTTCCGTGCAGCTGGTTGAAAACGATCGGCTGACGTTGGCCGCCGGGCGTGGCTTCCCCGACATCATTCGCGTGGGCGAAATTATCCACAACATTTCCGAACACACGTTGGAGGCGCGCTGGGGGGCCACGCATCAGCGCGTGATTACTCTGTCGGATACAACTGACGATCCACGCTGGGTCGCTTATCCCGGCAGCGAATATATCCGATCGTGGATCGGCGCGGCGCTGCGCGTGAAAGGCCGCCTGCTGGGCATCCTTAACGTGGATAGCGCCACACCGGGCGCGTACACCGAGGAGATGGGTGAGACCGTGGCGGCCTTTGCCAATCAGGCTGCCATCGCCATTGAGAACGCGCAGCTGAATGAAGCCGTGCGCCGCCACGCCGACGAGTTGGAAGAGCGTGTCATTGAGCGGACAACCGAACTGGAACACGAGCGCAAACGCACGGCGGCGATTCTGGATACGGCCGGCGAGGGTATCATCTTCACC
>JAYRVL010000077.1:0-15853 GCA_041918575.1 Anaerolineae bacterium
TGCCGAGTAGATCACGCGGTAGGGCAATGCGCTGCACCACGCGGTTGACCCAGCGCTCCAGATCGCCAAAGCCCTTGAGCAGGGTTAGCAATTCGGCGCGGGCCATGTTGTTCTGCTGCAGGACGGCCACCGCGCCCAGGCGGGCGTTGAGCTGCGCCAGGTTGAGCAAAGGCTGGCCCAGGCGACGCCGCAGCAGGCGGGCGCCCATCGGCGTGCGCGTGTCATCGAGCACCGCCAGGAGGGTGTGGCGATTGTCGCTGCCGCGGATGGATTCGGTTAGTTCCAGGTTGCGCCGGGTGGCCTCGTCCAGCACCATGAACTCGGTCAGGCTGTAGGTGTGGAGCGAGGTCAACTGCGCCAGCGCGGAGGGCTGCATCTCACGCAGGTATTGCAGCAGCGCGCCGGCCGCGCGCACCGCCAGCGGCTTGGCGTCACAGCCGAAGCCAGCCAGGGTTTGCACACGAAAATGGTCGAGGAGGGCGCGCTGCGCAGTCTCCAGCTCGAAGCGCCAGGGCGGCAGCCGCGTCAGCGCGCCGGGCGCCAGGCCCGGTTCGGCCAAAGGGGACACGCCATCGTCGGTCGTCAGCAGTTCGGCGGGCTGCAAACGCGCCAGTTCCTCCCGCACCCGCAGCGCCGCATCCGCACCGCTGAACTCCGTGGCGGCAAACTCTCCGGTAGTAATGTCCGCGTAGGCCACGCCGGCGCACTCCTCCTGGCGCAGAACGGCTACGAGGTAGTTGTTACGCTTTTCCGGCAGCATCCCCGGCTCCACCACGGTGCCCGCGCTGACGATGCGGTTGACCAGCCGCGGCACCAGGCCGTCCACCGGCGTTTCGCCCTGCTGTTCGGCAATCGCTACCTTGTAACCGGCCTGAATCAGCCGCGCCACGTAGCCATCCACGCTGTGCCAGGGCACGCCGGCCAGGGGCACGCGCATGTCTGCGCCCACGGGTCGCGAGGTGAGCACCACATCGCAAACCGAGGCCACGATCTTGGCGTCGTCGTCGAAGGTTTCGTAGAAGTCACCCAGGCGGAAGAAGAGAATGGTGTCCTTGTACTGGCGTTTCAGTTCCAGGTATTGGCGGCGCATGGGTGTCGTCATTCGTGTGCTCCGTGGTTGGTGGTTGGTATTCGCGCCCGTGCAGTATACCACAGCCCGTCGTCAGGGCGTAACTGCACGAGCGGATCGGCGGCCGCGCGAAATCATTCATCCCCCTCTCGTTAATGCCGTTGCAGTCCTGTTCCTGTTCAACTCTCTCTACACTGCCAGAAAATAGTGGCTCAACCAACCATGACTCCAGCCCAAGCGCCTTCGACATTACCACCAGGCACGCCTGCGGCCTCACCCCTGGCCGAAGCCGAGGCGCGCTTTCTGGCCGGGGATTATGTCGGCGCCGGCGCCCTCTTTCATGCCGCGTGGGATGCCGGCGATTCATCTGCGGGCGTGCGCTACGCCGCCTGCCTGCGCCTGGCCGGTTTTGGCCGCTTGGCGCTGCGGGTATGTCAACAGATCGCCCAACACGCGAGCGTTGACCTGGCCCTGCGCACGGAACTGGCCTGGAACCTCCTCGAAGTGACGCTGCGACCGCTGCAGGCCAGCCCAAAACGGGCTGCCCAGCAGGAGTGCGCCGCGGCTATCCTGACACAGGGCGCCGGGCCGGCCACAGCCGAGGCCGTCCTGGCTGTGCTGGACGCGGCCGCGGCGCAGGGCGACTGGACTCTGGTGACCACCTGGTGCGCCCGCGTGCGCCCGGAGGATCTCAGCGATGCGCCGCCCGCGGCGCAGGCGGGCGCGTCCGGCGAAGGCGAGTCCCTGCGGCTGCGCTGGTACCGGCACAAGGTGCGCAGCCTGCTCATGCGCAACCACTGGGCCGAAGCGCGCAGCCTGGCTTTGCTGGCCCAACCACTCTACCCACACCGCTCCATCTTTCCCCGCCTGGCCGCCCAGGCCCTGGCCGGGCAGGGAAACCTGCTGGAGGCGTATGAGGAACTGAAAGTCCTGTGCGAACGCTGGCCGTTCGCCTGGCCTCCCCCCATGGACCTGGCGCGGCTGGCGCAGCAGCTCGGACGCGGCGATGAAGCCCTGCGCCTGGGCTGTCGCGCGGCTCTGCTGCCTGGTGAAGACAAACAAAAGCTCGCTCTCTTTGCCCTCCTGGCGGACATCATCGCCGGGCGGGGCGAATTCTTCCTGGCCGCGTGCCATGTGGTGCTGGCGCGCAGTTGGTACACCCGCCAGCGCCAGCCCTATCCGGCCGGCCTCAAACGGCTGGAAGGGCGTCTGCGGGCCGCGCTGGCCAACGCCAACCAGCCGTTTCCCGATGTCACCCTGGAAGGCATCCCTGCCATCCGTCAGCGCTGTTTCACCTACTGGCAAGCGGTTGCCAAAATAGACAACTAGGATACTTTGCGCTATACTTGTCTCTGTCCTTCTGCGCCAAACTCTCACCTGTTCACTGTCAATCAGAGGGAAACCCCGGTATGTGTCTCAGAGCGGCGTCCGCGTCTTGTGGATTGCCAGGCTTCGCTGCCCGCTCAGAACAGGGCTTACGAGAAGGACATCGAAATGCAGGACATTCGAAACGAAGGAGGAGTACACATGACCCAATCCCTACTGTCCAAGCTGACCCACGAACGACGCGGCCTTTGGGTTGCAAGCGTTCTTGAGGTCGTCGGTTTGCTGGCCTTTGTGGGCGTCATGGCGCTCGTCGCGCGCTTGGCGCCGGCGAACGGCCTGCAGGGCAACACCCTTATCGCCATCGGCCTCATCATGGCGGCCGTGCCGGCTGTTATCTGGATGGTCTTCTTCTATCAGCAAGACAATGTCGAGCCAGAGCCAAAACGCTACATCATTGCCGTCTTCTTGCTTGGTGTTTTGGTGGCTAACGCCGTCGCCACCCCGCTCCTGGAGCGTCTGTTCCGTGTGCAAGATTGGCTGTACACCAGCACGACCGTCCAGATTGTGGGTTCGATTCTCGTTATCGGCATCATCCAGGAATTCTGCAAATACCTGGCCGTTCGTTACTCCGTTTACCGTACCAGCGAGTTCGATGAGCGGACCGACGGCATCATCTACGCCACGGCGGCCGGGCTGGGTTTTGCCACCATGCTCAACTTCAACTACGTTCTGAGCAACGGCGGTGTTGATCTGGGCGTCGGCGCCATGCGCATCGTCGAGACCACCCTGGCCCATGCCAGTTTTGCCGGTATCCTGGGCTACTTCCTGGGCCAGGCGCGCTTCGAGCGCACGCCGGTCTATTACCTGCCGCTGGGTCTTCTGCTGGCGGCCACGCTCAACGGGCTTTTCTTCTTTGCGCTCGATCGTATCACCACCAACGGCCTGGTTTACACCCCGGTCAACGGCCTGGCCCTGGCCGCGGCGGTGGCCCTCGTGACCCTGGGCGTCGTCTTCTTCTTGATTCGCCGCGCCAACCGCGAGACGCAAGCGCTGCTCGGCGCCAGTTCGGCGGCAGCCTGAAGGAGGTCACTCATGTCTGCTGATGTCAAGACAATGGCCGGGCCAACGCCGGCCGAATACGCTCGCAATGACTGGGCGCTGGTCATCACCGCGCTCATCGCCCTGTTGATCGGGGTTGTCCTGCGTGTGGTCATCACCACGCAAACCAACACCTACACCATTCCTGGCGCAGCCGATATCGTCTACCCGGCCAACTGGGTAGCGGATACTGCGGCGGGTGAAAATATGTTCAGCGCGTCCAATCCACGCTCTGGCTCCACCTTTCCCTCGCGCGTGGCGCTGCTCAGCGCGCCCCTGGCCGCAGACAGCTCCCTGTCTGAAACGACCATTCAGTGGACCCTGGAGCTCAGCGCCAGCCGTGAACATTTCCGCAGCCTGTCTTCGCAAACGGTGAGCGTAGCCGGAAAGGACGGCGTCAAGATCAGCTATGCCTATGTGGCCGACGTGGGCGGCAGCACCCTCTCCCAACTGCCGGTCGTTGTGCAGGCCATAGATACCCTGATCCTGGTCAACGGCCAGCTCTACATCATGCGCTACGAGGCGGATGCCACCATCTTCAACGATGACCTGCCCACCTACGAACGAGCGTTGGCGGCGCTGAAGTTCTAGCGCGAGATACGGAGGACTCAGACAATGATGAATCAGAAGATCAAGAATCAGAAGATCAAGATCATGTTACGCCTTGCGCTCGCCCTGGTGGTCCTTCTAACCGGCATCCTGGCGGGAGTGGCACAGCCCCGGTCGGCCCAGGCAGTGGGACGCACCGAGCTGCAGCGTGCGCTGCTGGGAACGGTGCGCGTGGCCGTGGCGTTGGATGGCAAGAATGGCTACTCGACCGGCTCCGGCACCGTCGTGTCGGACAAGGGTTTTGTGGTCACCAATTTCCATGTCGTAGGCGACACCAAGACAGGCCGTTTCTACAATTCCCAACACGTGGCCGCGCTGGCGATCAATCAACCCAACCTGCGCGGCATGCCTAACTGGACCTACACCGCGCGTGTGGTGCAGGCCGACCCCAAGCTCGACGTCGCGATTCTCAAGATCGTGGGCCTGGTGGATAACGAAAAAGCCGCCCTGCCCGCCAACCTGGGCCTGACGGTCGTGCCCATCGGCGATTCGGACAGTGTCCAGATCGGCGACGAGGTCAGCGTGTTGGGATTCCCCGGCATTGGCGGCGACACCGTCACCTTTACCCAGGGGCGCATCTCCGGCTTCCTGGACGAGGATCAGGACGCCGAGAGCGAATGGTTCAAGACCGACGCCGAAGTCAACCACGGTAACTCTGGCGGCCTGGCCGTCAACGATGCCGGTGAGATGATCGGCATCCCCACGGCCGGTTACTCGGACCGCGAGGACATTGGCAAGATCAGCTTGATTCGACCGGTCAAACTGGCGCTGCCTTTGATTCAAGCGGCTCTGAAAGATGTAGGCGGCGGCAGCGGCGGCACGGTCGCCCCGCCGACGTCCGGCGCCCGTGTCAGCAATGTCAGATTCGCCACAGCCATTGACCGCAACGGCGCGCCGGTTAGCCCTGGCGCCCGCTTTGCCTCTGGCGCGACGGCAGTCTATGCCACGTTCAGTTTCAGCGACTTCCGCAAGGGCACGCAGTTGGTCTACACCTGGTACCTGGACGGAAAACAGGTTGTCAATGACACCATCGTGGCGAAGAGCGCCGGTTCGGGCGAGGACTGGTTGAGCGTAGCCAATAACTCCAAGGCGCTGCCTGATGGCAAGTACGACCTGGTCATGCAGGTGGATGGCAAGGAGCAGTTCCGCGGCTCGTTCACCATTGGCGGCGCGACCGCCGCTCCCAGCGGCTCAACCACTTGGAGCGCGCTCACCTTTGCCCAGGGTGTGGACAAGAGCAACAAGCCGGTGAATCCGGGCACGCAGTTCCCCAGCGGCATCCAGGAGGCCTACGCTTTCTGGGATTTCAGCGGCACGCCCGACGGCGCAGAATGGACACGCGTCTGGTACCTGGATGACCAGGAAGTGCTGCGCGAACCGGCCAGTTGGAACCAGGGCGCCAGCGGCAGCACCTGGGTAAGCATCTACAGCAGTTCGGCCCTGCCCGATGGCGCCTACCGGCTGGAGCTTTACCTGGGCGAAACCCTGCTGCAAAAGGGCGGTTTTACTGTGGGCGAGGGCAGCGTGACCCCGCCTGTGGTGAACGATGAAGGGGTGCAGATCTACGGCATCGTCAGCGACGCAGATACCGGCCGCGGCATTGCGGGCGCCATCTTCGTCGTCCTGCAGCCCGGCGTCACCGTGGCAGAATGGTCCAAGGACTTTGCCCAGGACAAGATCTTCGCAATGGGCACCGCGGACGCATCGGGCAACTACCAGCTCGATAAGCCGCTGCCGCGAGAACAGACCTACAGCATGGCGATCCTGGCTAAGAACTACCGACCGGTGACCGACGACGGCATCGAAATCACCGCGGATATGGAAAGCCCGCGCGAGGTCAATATCAGCCTGCGCAAGCGCTAACAGCCCGCATGGCCCGGCGCTGATAGAGCTTCGAGCCACCGCAGACTAAGATCACTGGCACGACCGGTCGCATGACAACGGGTACACCGATGCCTGCAAGCCGGTCGTGCTTCTTTTCGACCATGAATCGTCAACGCAACCCATCAGCGCAGCGTCGCCGCACGCGGCTGCGCGCCCTCCTCGTTCTGGGATTCAGCCTGGTATTCCTGCGCGCCAGTTTTGTGCGCAGCGACTGGGCGTTCGATCTGGCCGCCGATGGCATTGCCGCGCCACACGCCTTTGCCCTGGCGCGCTGGGAAGTTGACACACTGATGGCCAAAGTGCGCGACACCGTGCGCTCGCCGCTCGCCGGCATGAACGAGGCCGATCAGGCGGCGCTTGTACGCGCCTATTTCAGCAACAGCGAACGGCTCCGTGAGCTGGAGCGCGCCCTGACCGCCGCGCTGAGCCAGAATGGGCAGTCTGGCCCCGACCCGCAGGCGCTCAGCGCCGAGATCAGCAGCCTGCGCCGCCAGCAGAGCTACTGGCGACCCATTGCCGAGGCCGCGATCGAGCAGCAGGTGGCCACCGTTTTGAGGGACGAACACCTGTTGACCGCCGACATCCTGTGGCCGCCCGTGCGCTTCAGTTTCACCGACCCGCCGCTCTATCTGATCGTCTCCCCGCGCAACCAGGTCAGCCGTCGCTACAGCGCCTATTTGCAGCCAGATACCCCGCTGCCCCTCTGGAGCAGCCTGGAGGAGGATGTCGAGCAGCAGGGCGAGGTGGCGGCGCTGATCGAAGGCATCGGTGGTTTTTCCACCTGGCCGACCATGGTGCTCAACGATGCGCCGCTGGATTGGGTTCTTAGCACCGTAGCGCATGAGTGGATGCATACCTACCTGGCCTTTCACCCCCTGGGCTGGCACTACTTCGACAGCGGCGATTTGACCACCCTGAACGAGACAACGGCCTCGATCGTGGGCGATGAAATCGGCGCGCAGGTGTGGGCCGCGTTCTATGCTGATCCTCCGCCCGCGCCTGGTTCAGCCGCCGCGCCTGCCTCGCCAGACCCGGCGTCTGCCCCGTTCGATTTTGGCGCGGAGATGCGCAGCACGCGTCTGGTCGTAGATGCCCTGCTGGTTCGCGGTCACGTGGCCGAGGCCGAGGCCTTCATGGAAGCGCGACGACAACGGTTTGTGGCCGCGGGCTACAACCTGCGCAAGCTCAATCAGGCCTACTTCGCGTTTCATGGCAGCTATGCCACCGGCGCCGGCGCGGTGGATCCCGTCGGGCCAAAGCTGCAGGCCCTGCGCGCTGTCCACCCTTCCCTGGCCAGCTTCGTTCGCACGGTACAGCAATTTGCCAGCCTGGCCGATCTGGATCGGGCGCTGTCACAGACCACCGACGTTCCTGTCAGTTCGGCCTCCTGGCCGGACAACGTTGGACGAACAAAGCAAGCTCTGCGCTAGACGGCGCTGTCACGCCGGAGGCGTGACCTGCGGCTACGGCTTGGCATGTCACGCGGCGGCGGGCGCTGTCACGCCGAAGGCGTGGCCTGCGGAGGGAATGTTGTTTTCACCACGTACTCACAAGTGCAACATGACGTGAATCATAGAGTTTTCGGGTGAGTCACAGTATAAAATACCTGAGGAAATGACCATTCGATGACTCTGTCGTCTACGCGTTCTGCACCATCTGGCCGCATTCGATGGTGGTGGGTTGTTGCCGCTGTACTCCTGCTGCTCGTAGCGGGAGTTTTTGCGTTTGCCGTCTTCCAGCCGATCAAGGTTTTGCCTCGTATTCGCCTGGCGCCCGGATTCAGCCTGACGGATCAATCTGGGCAACCCCTGACCAGCGAAGACTTGCGCGGCAAGGTTGTGCTGTACAGTTTTTTCTACACCCAATGCGGCGACCGCTGTGACCAGATCAATCAGACGATGCGGGCCGTGCAAGAGCAATTGACCGCAGCGCCCCTGGACAACCTGTCTGTTCAGTTCATGAGTATGAGCTTCGACCCTGACAAAGACACGCCTGCGGCGCTGACAGATTACGCTCGCGCCCTCGGTGCAGACACCAGCCGCTGGCATTTCGTGACCGGCGAGGCAGACCGGCTCAAACAAATCATTGGCAATGGATTCGAGGCTTACTACGCGCCGGCGGCCCAGGGCGGGTTCGATTTCGATCCGACGTTCGTCCTGGTTGACGGCTGGGGGATCATTCGCGGCGAATACCATTACCAGGTGGAATCACCCGACGCCGACCGCCTGCTGCGCCATATCGGCGTCCTGGCCGAAGAGGTGCGCAAGAGCCAGGGCGTCAAGAGGCTCGTCTACGAGGCGGCTCATCTTTTCCTGTGTTATTCACCCTGACCCCGCATGTCGAGGAGACCAACGGATTTTTCGATCATGCAACAAAAGAATGCTTATCGTCTTTTCGTCGCGCTGCTGGTTGCGATCATGACATTGACCGCCTGCGGTCAACCCTACACGTTCCACGGCCTTCTCCTGGACGCCTCTACGCCGGCAGCCGATTTTAGTCTCACCGGTCCACAAGGCCAGATCGTTCATCTCAGCGATTTTCGGGGCAAACTCGCGGTGCTCTTCTTTGGCTACACCTCCTGCCCTGACGTTTGCCCAACGACCCTGGTGGACCTCGCCCAGGCCATGAAGCAGATGGGCAACAAGGCCGCCGATGTGCAAGTAATCATGGTGACGGTTGACCCGGAACGCGACACCCCTCAGCGCATTGGCGATTATGTCACCGCTTTCGATGATCGTTTCCTCGGCCTGAGCGGCGCACCTGAGGCAATTGCGGCCGCGGCCACGCCGTTTGGCATCTATTACCAGAAACATGAGGGCACCGCAGCCACCGGCTACCTGGTGGACCACACCGCCTCCCTCAACGTGGTGGACCAGGAGGGCCGTATGCGCCTTGTTTTACCCTTTGGCGTCAGCCCTGAGTCTATTGCGGACGATCTGACGCACCTCTTGCGCTGAGCGCCGGATCGTTCTTGTGAACCGGGGCGCAGCGCGCAGACGGGCGGGCGGCGCATCCTGGAAAGATGAGCGCAGTGAAATCCATTATCAACGTTGTGGAGAGGAGGCACATAAATGGCAGATCAAAAACAGCCGGCCAGCAGTAAAGAGTTTCATCCCAGAGGAACCGTATTCATCATGATCCTGTTTGCTCTGACGCTGGTCATCCTATGGGGTTCTATTTACCTGATGCTAATTGGTCAAGGAGCAACTGTCCCATGACACCCAAACCATCCATGCACATTGACCCTTACGAGCGAGGCTGGATCATCGCCGCCATCGCGATCCTGGTTGTCTTTGCCATTGCCGTCACGGTGGCTGGTTTGGCCATGGGCATTCAGCTTCCAGGCCCGGAGGCGCGTGTCAATCCGCAGACGGTAGCCACCGAAGGCCCCTTTGCCAGCCCCGGCCTGCGGGAATTGGCGCCCGGCAAGTATGAGGCTTACATCCTGGCCCAGATTTGGCTGTTCAACCCGCGTGAAATCAGCGTTCCGGTCGGTTCGACCGTTACGTTCTACATCACCAGCAAAGACGTGCAGCACGGCTTCAAACTGGAAGGCACAAACGTCAATATGCAGATTGTACCCGGCCAAGTATCGAAGCTTTCGTACAAGTTCGAAAAGGCTGGCACATACAACTGGGTCTGTCACGAGTACTGCGGCATTGGTCACGCGGCGATGTTCGGCACGCTAACCGTCACACCATAATTCGCTCCAGATCAGGAGGTATCGAGTCATGACAGCCATCACGTCTCCCCACCCTGTTGCTTTGGCGGCCCGCGTCCGCGCGTCAGCTTACACCATGTCGGCCGCAGAAAAACGCTTCGTCGGTTGGCACCTGCTGGTCGGCGCCCTGGCCCTGAGCATCGGCTCTTTCTTCGGCCCCCTCCAGGCCCTCGAACATGCCAAGATTGACCTGTACCGTCTCTTGCAGCCGCTCATCAGATCGTACTACCAGGGTCTCACCTTGCATGGCGTTCTCAATGCCCTGGTGTGGACCACGTTTTTCATCACAGGATTCTTCAATGTCACAGTGACCCATGGCCTGCGCCGCAAGCTGGCGGTCCCCTCCCTCAACATGATCGGCTTCATCTTGATGGTCCTCGGTCTACTGACCGCGGCTGTGCCGATCTTCTTGAATCAGGCCTCGGTGCTCTACACCTTCTATCCCCCGCTGCAGGCCAACTGGGCGTTCTATGTTGGCCTGACGCTGCTGGTGGTGGGAAGCTGGTTCGAAGGCTACGGATTCTATGTCACCTACTATCGTTGGCGCAAAGACAATCCCGATGTCCGAACGCCGCTGATGACCTTTGGCAGCCTCATCACGATGGTGATGTGGCAGATCGCCACCATCGGCGTGGCCGTCGAAATCCTGACACAACTACTTCCCTGGTCGCTCGGCCTGCTGCCTGGCGTTGACCCGCAGCTCGACCGCACCTACTTCTGGTTCACCGGCCATCCCCTGGTCTACTTCTGGTTGTTGCCAGCCTACGTTTCGTGGTATGCCATGCTGCCGAAGGAGAGCGGCGGCAAACTCTTCAGCGATTCGTTGGCCCGGCTTTCCTTCTGGCTGTTCCTGGTGCTCTCCACGCCGCTTGGCTTTCATCATCAGTACGTAGACCCCGGCGTACCCATCACCTGGAAGTACATTCATGCTATCTTGACCTACGCCGTAGGATTCCCTTCGATGCTAACCGCCTTCACCGTCGTGGCCTCGTTGGAGTATGCGGGCCGTCAGCGCGGCGGCCAGGGCCTGTTGGGATGGATCCGCAAACTGCCCTGGAACGATCCCTCGGTCGCGGCGCAATTACTGGCTGGGATCCTATTCTTCTTCGGCGGCATCGGCGGCATCGTCAACGCCTCCTACAACATCAACCTGATCGTCCACAACACGGCCTGGGTGCCCGGCCACTTTCACTTGACCGTGGCTTCAGGCGCGACTCTTTCCTTTATGGGGATCACCTATTGGCTGGTGCCGTACTTGACCGGGCGCAAGCTGTGGAAACCCAAGCTCGCGATTGCCCAGGCGTGGACATGGTTCTTCGGCATGATCATCTTTTCCACCTCCATGCATCGGGTGGGCCTGCTGGGCGCGCCGCGGCGCACTCCGCTGGGGTTGGCGCCCTACGTGCCGCCGTCCTGGCAGCCGTGGACCCTAGGCACCGCCATTGGCGGCACCATCCTGTTCATCGGCGCTTACCTGTATTTGACCATTCTGCTTGCCACCGCCTTGGGCAAGAAGGCTGCCCCCAACGAAATTCCCCAGGCGCCCGAGGCCGAAGCGATGCAGGACGCGCAGTTGACGCCCGCCTGGCTCGACCGTTGGCTCCCCTGGTTGGTGGCCGCAATCGTACTGGTACTCGTCGCCTATGGGCCGAACCTGATCCTTCAGATCCTCAACATGTCCAACACCTCGCCAGGCTTCAAGGTCTGGTAGACGTTCTTGCGCCCGGCCAGGTCCCAACGGCCCGGCCGGGCGGAAAATCACAAGCACGATCGCACAGCGCTGATGGCGGTTGACATTCGCGGCGCTGCATTGGTTCTACTGCCATGCCTGATGTTTTACATAGAAATTACCGGGAGCACGAGGAGACCCAAACGCCAGCAACCTCGCCTGCTGTCGAGCCGCCGCATCAGTCTGTCCCGGTTGGCAGCAGCATTGACTGGCCCCTGCGACAGGACTCCAGGGTGCGCCGTGCGCTGAATCGCCTCGAACGGCTGAGCCTGTCGGTCGAGCGCCCACTCGTGCGCCTGGTGCGCCATCCGCAGTTCAACCCACTCTATCACACGGGCACGATTGCCCTCTTTGCCCTGCTCATCATCCTCTTCACCGGCATCTACCTGACCATGTTCTTCCCGTTCGGCTTCGCCGACTCCTATCAGGCCGTCGCCCGTCTGGAGAGCAACCTGATCGGTCGCCTCATGCGCGCGCTGCATCGTTACGCGTCAGCGTTGGCCTTGCTCACCGCGCTGCTCCATGGCTGGCGCACCTTCTTCATGGATCGCTTCCGCGGCCCGCGTTGGCTGGCTTGGGTCACCGGCATCGTTCTGATGGTGCTCGTGTGGGGCGCGGGCATCACCGGCTACTGGTTGATTTTCGACGAACGCGCGCAGCTCTTCAACCAGGCCCTGATCAACCTGGGCGCCGGTTTTTCCGCAGGTGTGACATTCCTCAACCGCTTTCTGTTGACCGACGCCGCGGGTCAGGGCTGGCTCTTCCTGTTGGGCATCATGACGGTTCACCTCGGTCTGTCAGCCGCGATCGGCCTCTTGTTCTATCACCACATTCGGCGCCTGAGCCGGGCCAAAATGCTGCCGCCGCGCTATTGGATGGTCACCCTCGGTCTGCTCTTGCTGCTGGCGTCCGCCCTGGTTCCGGTGGGCATGTTGCCGCCCGCTGATTTCGCGCGAATGCCCGCCCGCGTACCCTTGGATTTGCTCCTTCTTTTTTACCTGCCCGCCCTGCTGAACTGGTCCCCCGCGCTGTTCTGGGGGGGCGCTGCCGTTCTCCTGGCGCTTTTCAGCGCCGTCCCCTGGCTCCTGCGGTCCCGACCGCTGCTTCCTGTGCAGGTCCACGCGGACCGCTGCACGGGCTGCACACTTTGCGCAGCGGATTGTCCATACAAGGCCATTTCGATGGTCGGCCGTGAAGACGCCTCAGGCCACCAACTGCTGGCCGTTGTCAACCCCAAGCTGTGTGTGGCCTGCGGCATTTGTGTAGGAAGCTGCCCACCCCTGGCCCTGACGCTGGCAGACCGCCCCATCGAGCCGCTCTGGCAGGAGACCGTGGCGCGGGCGGCGCGCGCTGACCAGCGGCCGGTTCGTGTCATCTTCACCTGCGAGCGCCATGCCCAGCATGGCGCTCAACCATACTTGCAGCCTGCCGAAGCGCTTCAGTTCGCCGGCGCGGCACGCCCCGGCCCGTCGTTCCCGCCGAAGATGTCTAATCCGTCGCGCGGTGTGGCCGGCGCGCCTGCACCTGAGATACAAATCGAAGTGATTCCCCTGACGTGTATCGGCATGGCCCATCCCGATCTCGCCAGTCAGGCCCTGGGGGCTGGCGCGGCCGAAGTGCAGTTCGTGGGCTGCCCGCCCGAAGACTGCGCGAACCGCGAAGGCAACCTGTGGCTGCAAGAACGCCTGGATCGCACCCGCTTGCCCAAGCTCAAGCGAGAATTCGCCCGCGCGCCCATCTTCACCGACTGGTTGGCCCCCAATGATTTTTCGCAGGCTCTCGGCTCGGGCCAGGCCAGTCGCCGCCAATCGCTTGCCACCAGTTACCGCCCCGGTCTTCCCAGCCTCTCCTGGCGGCACATGATCCCGGCCGTGGCTCTGCTGGCGGTCGTGTTGATCGTCACCGTGCTGCTCACAGGGGCGCCCTATCCACTGGAAATCGGTCGCCAGGCCATTCTGCGCATTGACCTGACGCACCGCAGCGGCCTGCCCGTTGTCGCCTCGGAGACGGATGTCATTGCGGCCAGCGCAGCCGACCCGACGCAGATCGCGGCGACCCAACTGCGGGTGGAGATTGATGGGCAGATCGTCTTGGATAAAACCTACGCCCTGCGTGCAGGGGGCGCGGCGCCAGTGCAGGCGCTGGAGCAGGCGCCACTTGCGGTCGGCGAGCATCGTCTGCGCCTGCTGCTGGTGGATCGTGTGGCGCAAATCACGCCCCAGGTGATCCTGGACAAGCCGATCAGCCTGGCGCCCGGCCAGATTCTGTCCATTCGTTTGAAAGATGCGCGTTTACAGGCGGATGCAGAGGCGGGCCGGGCCTTGTTCAATGGGCAGGCGCTGGGCGCCAACACTGGGTGCAACATCTGCCATGCCCTGGATGCCAACACGCGCCTGGTTGGACCCGCGCTGGGCGGCGTCGCCGCGCGGGCCGCGCAGCGCGTGCCGGGAATGACGGCCGAGGCCTATTTGCATCAGTCCATTGTGGATCCAAACGCCTACCTGGTGGAGGGTTTTCCAGAGAACCAGATGCCGCCCAATTTTGCGGAGACGCTGAACCAGGAGCAAATTGACGACCTGGTGGCGTTCTTACTCACGCTCGAATGAGCCGATCCGAAGGTGAAGGCCGACCTCAAGGGGAATCGTTAGGAAATGCGTTCTCCGTGCCCACCCCGGGCAGCCCATCCGCTGCACGCTGGCCGTACAGTTCGCCGAGCGTCGTCATGGTATAGGTCGTCACGCCGCTGACTGCAATGCCGAGTCCTTCGATCGTGCGCCAGCGGGTGAGAAACTGATTGCCCTCGAAATAACCCTCTCCCTCTTGCACATTGCCGGTGATGATCCACTGCAGGTGGTATGTGCCGGGCGCATTTCCCGGACTCACGAGCAGATTGCCGCCGTACTCCGTACCCAAAGGGTCAACGCCGTTGACCGAGTACGAAAGGCTTGGCGTGGGCGCCGCGTCCATCGGCGCATCGGCGCCCTGGATCTGGTTTAGGCCCCGCTGCGCGCAACCGGTCAGCAGACCGGCCAGAATCAGAATGATACCAAACAATGGTCTCACGAAAGACCCCCTTGCTTTGACAAATTGCCAGCTCTGTGCGATAATCTCTCCACGCTGGCAATCAAGCTAGCGCCAACCTCCTGCTATCCCATTCCGAGGAGGTGATGCTTCATGAGTGATCGTAGTACACACGGCGCCGTAGCATCGCCTCGGGGTAACCTGTAGAAGCTACGGCGCCACAAGAAAGGCTCTCCTTCACCGGAGAGCCTTTCGCTTTGTTTGAAACGCGCCTTTCAGTGCTGTGACGGCGCTCAGTACAAATACTTTTGCCAGATACTGCGATGGCCGGGATTGTATTCGTTGAGCAGCGCCAGCGCAATGTAGCGCGGGCGTCGGGGCGCCGAGAGCAGCACGTAGCCAGCCTCGTCCGGCGTGCGGTTCCCCTTGCGCTGGTTGCAGGCGCGGCAGGCCGCCACCACATTTTCCCATGTCGTAGGTCCTCCGCGGCTGCGCGGCAGGACATGATCGAGCGTCAGATCACTGCGACTGAACTGACAGCCGCAGTATTGGCAGGTGTAGTGATCGCGTGAGATCACGGTGCGTCGCGACAGGGGCAAAGAGAGATGCGCGGGAATACGCACATAGCAGACCAGGCGAATGACCAGCGGCACGCGAAACGCCCGCTGTTCTGCGCGCAAATAGGCCTCGGCCGCCTCCACCAGTTCGGCCTTTTCCTTGAGCAACAGCACAATGGCGCGTTTCACCGATACCACGCTGAGTGGTTCATAGCTGGCATTGAGCACCAAAACGTTTCCCATGACTACACTCCGCTTATCTCTTCTCGCATCCCCCTGTACAACAAAAAAGATCAAACAAAAAAGCCCGCGATTCGTGTCATTTCACGAATCTGGGCTTTCAACCACTCAGTGGGGTGACCAGTGGGGCTTGAACCCACAGCCTCCTGGGCCACAACCAGGTGCTCCGCCAATTGAGCTATGGCCACCATGCACACGTCCAGTTCACTGGTCATCGTAGAAATCTGGAGCCGGGTGAGAAACATCGCTTACGTGACTCACCGGCTCCTGAGGCTTTCAGGTTCGGGGACGAGGACTCGAACCTCGATACAGGGATTCAAAGTCCCTTGTCCTGCCATTAGACGATCCCCGATCTCACGATGGGTAAACTGAGTGCCGAGGCCCAGACTTGAACTGGGGACACCGTCATTTTCAGTGACGTGCTCTACCAACTGAGCTACCTCGGCTGAGCGGCAAGCCCGAACGCTTGCCGATGATCGTACAGAGCGGGCGATGGGATTCGAACCCACGACTCTCTCCTTGGCAAGGAGATGCTCTACCACCGAGCCACGCCCGCATAACATGCCCGATCACAGAGCGGGCGATGGGATTCGAACCCA
>JAYRVL010000078.1:0-3755 GCA_041918575.1 Anaerolineae bacterium
GCTTCGGCAAAGCCCCCCGCCTCGTTGTCCCAGGTCGTCGTGTACCAATAGCTCGTCACGATGTCGGGATCGCTCCCGCCTCCGCGCCACCGCTCCTGCTGCACCACCATCCCGCCGCTCGAACCGCCGTACGTAATCTCCACCCGCCCCTGGTAGCCGTTGTTCACCGTCACCATGTGACCATCCGTCGTGCCGCTACCGTAGGTGTAGCTGGTTGGCGGCAGCGCATTGCTGCCGGTCCCATAGTGCGTGATCGTGCTCAAATACAGCCGGCTCACGCGCTGTCTGGCGACCCACGCAGGACTGCCACAACGTGAAGTGCCAGCGACTTTACAGTGCATGGCGTTCAGGTCGTTGTGCGCCTCGCTTGTCATCCAGCTCTGAGCATCGTGGATAAGGGTGACTACCTAACCTCGATCATCTGCCCTTACAAGCCCAGATCAATCCGCGCGCCGGCGTCGGGATCCGAGCCAACAGCCTGGTAAATCAAGATCAGGCCCTTGGCTGATTTCGGCACCTCGAATGTAACCTACCCCTGTGTTTTCTCGCCCATCGGCAGATTGACTCGCGTTTCCAGAAACGGCTCCCTTCCGACGAAAACGATATTGTAAACGTTGCTCGCATCATCCTGTAACCGCGCAAAAAGCGGGTTGACGTAGACACCTGCGCGAGCCTGGCTTTCAACCATGAGCTCAACTGCTACGAAAACAGTATCCGGCCGTGGCGGCTTGGCGGTATCAACCTGAGTCACACGTTCGATCTGAATCACCGTGATGCCAACATCACCAACCCGCACCATCTCACCGATCTTGCCCTGCGGCGTGCTCGACGCGCGCGACCGTTTTTTCGTTCGGCAGTTGCGGACCATAGAAGAGATCGAAGAGATCAGGAATGAGAAAGCGGTGTAGCCCACGACCGCCTTGTTGCGCAGATTGCCGTTGGCGGTGCAAAACACACACGTCTCGTTGCGCGGCCCTACATTATCCAGGGATCGCAAGTTCCAAGTCACCGACAGTCCACAATTTGCCAGTCCCACGATAGGGCGGATCAAGACTTACCTAGCCATCAGCAATGCAAGTGTCCACCATGGTCGTCTCAAGGTATCCATAAGGTCGCCGTCGGCAATCCGCGTTGCGTTAATTGCTGAAGGTGGCTGCCATCGGCGTTTGCCATAAACAAGCACTTCTTGTGCGGCTCACACGATCCCGTGTAGATCATCTTCGTCCCGTCTGGCGACCACGCGAATGCCGCGGGCGCGTTGTTCAGAGGCAGGCGAGCCAGACCAGTGCCGTCGGTATTGACAATGTAGCCGATGGGGTTGGTTGCCGGTGTGGCTTCAAAGATGATCCTATCGTCGCGTGGCGACCAACGTGGACGCAAAAGTTCTAGCTCATCCCCACTCTCGTCGTTACTTGGCAAATGTGTGATTTGCTGCAGCCGAAAATCGCTGAGATCGAGAACAAAGATAGCTGTAGATCTCATTTCATCACTGCCCACCATGGCGAGTTTTTTTCCGTCTGGCGACCACGAGGCAAAGTTTGGTCCCATGGTAAACTGTTGCACCTCACTCAACATCAGCTGTTGATGCGATCCATCCACCGCCATCTCGTACAACCAGGGGCCACCATAACTGTAAGGCCCGAGGGTTTGGCGCGTGAACACAATCCTATCTCCTTGCGGCGACCAGGCAGGAGCATAGTCATCTCCAGAGTCATTAGTCAGACGCACGAAGCGTTCTGGAGGACAGCCATCCTTGATGGCTAGACACTCGGCAATATCCAGCACATAGATGTCTCCCATTTCTCGTTCAGAGAGTCCTTTTGTTTCCCCTGTGGTTGGCGTATCAAACTTGCGGTAAGAAAAGGCAATCTTGCCGCCGTCCGGCGAAGCGGTAATACCACCCCCCGCCTCGACAAAGAAGTCATCTGGCACGTTAGTCAGTCGGATGCTCTCACGATCACAAGCACCCGCCTCCTTCGCGCAACCCGCGTTGACGATGTACAGATTGCCGGCATCGGCAAAGACGAAGCGACCGCTCAACGCCGGCAAGGTTGGAGGCAGGGAGGAAGAGATCGCCAGCGTGGGTGAAGCCGCCACCCGTGGGGTTGAGAGAGCGGCGCCAGGCGTAGAAATTGGAGTTTGGGTGAGGATATTAGTGACAGGCGTGGACGTTGCAGCTGTTGGTGTTGAAGGAAGGCGCGTGCAAGCCCCAGCCAGTATCAGGATCATGATCAACGATAGCATGCAACGGCTAGGCAGGATAGATGGTGCAGTCATGAGCGTCCTCTGTACAATTCGCAACTATGGATAGGACACGATGTAGGCTTGAGGATTCGTATTGGATCCCCAGCGCCAAGGCGGTATCGTAATGCCGATTCCTCTGTAAATGTCTATTTGATTGACAGCCAAGCCATATCCTGTATCAAGAGGAGTGACTATCAAGACATTTTCATCGGTCACGACATACAGCGTGTATTCCGGCTTGTTCCCCCGCTGGTAGGCTGGTTCATAGTCGGGATCGTATACTCTGTGGCTCGAATCGCAGCGCACATTGTGGGGACATTTGTAGGCTACGGCCGCCGTCACCTTTAGGATGGTTTTCCCCTCCGCTGTTGTTCCTAGCTTCTCTGGCGGAGCAAGCCAACCACCAATGACGGGAACGCCGCCATTGCGCGGACTACCTCGAAAAACAAATTTATCGGTTTCGAAAATATACTTCCATATCTGCCCTTCCACCACAATGGATCCTTGTAGGGCTGCGTTGTAGCGAGGGCCACCTCGCATCCTATCCGCCCATCGGTTTGGATCGCCAACCAGATTCCCCTGTGCATCAGGTTGCGGCGTGTACTCTGGTGTCCAGTAGGTGGTTATTACTGGTGTTATCGTCGGCACGGCATTCGGTGGAACCCCTGGTGGGTTGGACCTTCTGAGAGGGCGTATTGGCTGTGTTTGCTGGCAATCTGCGTCCTCGCACACGCGATGCCCTGTTGGATCTATGTATCTGACTGCATTATTCAGAACATAACTGTACCGATTCAAGCTTTGCGGATTTTGCGGCTGAGGAACGATCGTATCCGCGGCCAGGAATCGTCCGATGAGCGGGTCGTACCAGCGGGACTGGTAGAACAGCAACCCTGATCCACTATCCCGTCGCTGCCCCGTGAAGTTGAACGTGGTCGGCGTCGTGCCTGCGCTGTAACGCGGCGCGCCATAGGGGTAGTACCGGACCTCGGTGTTGGTGTTCAACCGATTCCCCGCGCTGTCCAGGGTCAATGCAGTGGAGCCGAGATGGTCGGTGAGCAGATAGTTGAGGGTGGCGCCGGTGCGCATCGCGACGCGCGTCGCCCCGCCATAGTAGTACGACTTCATCGTCGCTGTGCTGCCGGTCCACTCGAAGTAGTTCCCGATGCTCGCCCTGAGTGCAGTTGAAGGGTAGATAGTGGTGATGCCGCCCGCATGTTCGCGACTGAGGCAACGATTTCGTTCATCGCCGCAGTCGCACTGCACATGCAATCGGCCAGTTGACACACTCAACGCGCCATCCTGGCACATCGCGGGCGATTGCCCATTGAAGTTGTAGCAGTTCTTAGCCGTCTCTCCCTCGGCCACGGAGCGCTCTAACAGGTGCTATCTATTTACGGGACCGGCACCAAGGTCAAAATGATTTGCCTGTCTTTGAGTAATTCCGCATCATACCAAACATCGACATAGCCTGGTGCCAAAAGGAAGCGCCATCCAGGAGGTAAACCAAGGTA
>JAYRVL010000079.1:0-1821 GCA_041918575.1 Anaerolineae bacterium
CTACCTGGAGGACGAGCTCGACAGCGCCTTCGAGTTCGACCTGGCCGCGAAGTTCATCACCGCCAGCCATGGGCCGATCGCCAACTCCACCCTGCAACACCTGCAATTCGTGATGGACAGCTATCCGGAGGGCCGCTACGCCACCTTCCTGGCCAACCACGACCAGGATCGGGTGAATTCGCAACTGCGGGACGACGAGCGGGCCAAGCTGGCAGCAACGATGCTGCTCACCTCGCCCGGCATTCCCTTCCTTTATTATGGCGAGGAGATCGGCATGACCGGCGTCAAACCGGACGAGGACATCCGCCGGCCCATGCAGTGGGATAACGACACGGTCAAGGTCGGCTTCTCCGACATTTTCCCCTGGCGCGCGCCGGCGTCCGATTGGGAGGAGCGCAGCGTGGCTTTGCAGCAGAACGACCCCGCCTCCCTGCTCAGCCACTATCGCACGCTGCTGCACCTGCGGGCCAGCCACGCCGCCCTGCGCACCGGCGCCACCGCTATCGTCGATCCGGGCACGCCGCGGTTGTTCAGCCTGCTGCGCTATGATGACGATGAGGCCTTCCTGGTGCTGGTGAACGTGCATCCTCGCCCCTTGACCGCAGAGTTGTACAAGCTCAACCTGGCCGCCGGCCCCTTCCGCGGCCCGGTGAACGTGGAAGTCATCCTCGGCCCGGCCAACCCCGCCACCTTCACGGCCACGCCCGCCGGTGGCTTCGCCGATTACCTCCCCTACGCCGAGATCCCCGCTGCCTCCAGCGTCGTCCTGCGCCTGACGCAGCCCTGACCGGTGAGGCAGCGCCGGCCCGCGCCCAACTCCGCCCGGTTCGAGGTCGTGAGGCTGCGTCGATAACGCATCGCGACATGATCGGTGCTATAATCCGCCCATGAGCCGCGACATCTTTCTGCGCCTGCTCGCCTCAGTCGTCATCTTCTTTCTGATGTTCAGCCTGCACCGGGCCATCACCGTGGCCCCGCGCGCCGGCCGCCCGGCCTTGCAGTCCGCCGAGGCCATGCTGGTGGCGCAAGGCGGGGCCGCATCCCTGGCGCCCGAAAACACCCTGGCCGCCTTCCAGACCGCGCTCGACCTGGGCGCCGATGTGCTGGCGCTCGATGTCCGGCTCAGCGCCGATGGCGAGTTGATCGTCCTTCGCGATGAGACGGTCGATCGCACCACCGACGGCGCCGGCAAGGTCAGCGACTTGACCCTGGCCCAGCTCAAGGCCCTGGACGCAGGTTTTCGCTTCATCCCCGACGACGGCATCACCTATCCCTACCGCAGCAAAGGCGTGACGCTTTCGACCCTGGCCGAGGTGATGGCGGCCTTTCCCACCGCACGGTTACAAATCGCCTTGCAGGACGACTCCTTGGCGGCGGCGGAGCGGCTCACCAATGCCATCATCGCTGCTCAGGCCCAGGATCGGGTGATCGTGGGCAGCCCACACGAGGATGTCCTGCGCCGCTTTCGCCGCCTCTCGCCTGATGTGGCCACGGTCGTTGGCCGCAACGAATTGCGCACCTTCTCGTTGTTGCAGAGCTTCGGGCTGATCGGTCTGCACCGCGCTTTGGGCGATGTCTACCAGGCGCCGGTGAGGGCCGGTCGCTTTCGCTATGATAGCCCGCGTTTCATCGCCAACGTCCACGCCCTCAACCAGAAGATCTTCTTCAGCGGCGTGGACGACCCGGCCGAGATCAGCCGCCTGCTGGCCCTGGGCGCCGATGGCATCGTCACATCCCGGCCCGACCTGGCGCAAGATGCGTTTGGGCCGTGAAACGTGAAGCGTGAAACGTGTTGCGTGTTGCGTGTTCCGTGAAACGTGA
>JAYRVL010000080.1:0-4699 GCA_041918575.1 Anaerolineae bacterium
ACCTGACAGTTGTATCATTGCAGCCTCCTTGCCCGCACTGGCTCAAGAGTCGTGCTGAATCCTATTCGATCTTTGGCCAAGGTGCGCTGGCCTCCCTGGCCGCCCATTTCTCCTGAGAACATTCGACAAGATCGGAATTCATGCTAAAATCATTCCGCTTCGATCACACCGTTGAGTGTAACCTATTACGGAGTAGCCGTCAAATGAGCCTGCTTTCTCGCTCTGTCGCCTCCGCTTCCGAACATGTCGCCCGGCCGCCCTGGCAAGCCTACGCCGCGATGGTTTTTGGTCTGATCTGCATTGCCACCTCCGGAATTTTCGTGCGCTGGGCCGGGCTGCCGGGGCCGGTGGCGGCCTTCTACCGCACCTTGATTGCCGCCAGCGCCCTGGCAATTCCGTTTGGCCTGCGCGCCCGCCAGATCCAGTGGTCGCGACGCTCGCTGGCGATCGTGGCGGCCGCCGGTGTCTTGTTTGCCTGTGACATGGGCCTGTGGAACACGGCCGTTCAGTACACGTCGGTCGCCAACGCGGTCCTGCTCGGCAACACAGCGCCCATCTGGGTGGGACTGGGCGCCATCCTGCTCTACCGCGAGCGTCTGCGGCGCAATTTCTGGCTTGGCCTGGCCCTGGCTTTGAGCGGCGCGACCATCATCCTGGGCGCCGACGCCCTACGCTCGCCATCGCTCAACCTGGGCAACCTGCTGTCGCTGCTCGTCTCCCTCTTCTACGCCGGCTACATGCTGATCACCCAGCGCGGGCGGGCGCGCTTCGATGCCCTCTCCTATTTTTGGCTGACCACAGTGGTCAGTCTCATCACCCTCTTTTTCATGACTCGCCTGTTTCAGCAATCGCTCGTTGTGCCTGCTACAGCCTTTCCCTTCCTGTTGGGCATGGGGCTGGTGACGCACGTCGGCGGTTGGCTGTCGGTCAACTATGCGCAGGGCCATCTTCCCGCCTCGTTGGTCTCGCCCACCATGCTCGGCCAGCCGGTGGTGGCTGCGCTGCTCGCCTTCGTGCTGCTGGGCGAGGCGCTGACGCCGCTGCAGGTCGTTGGCGGCATCATCGTTCTGTTCGGCATCTCCCTGGTGCATCGGGCGCGAGGGTGATATGCAAACACACATCTTCACCATCGCCTGGCGTTTGCTGCTGGCCTGAGCAGGAATTCCATTTGACCTTATTTGGAATTCCTGTGGCCTGAGACGTGGTTTGGCGGGGTGATGTGGTAAAATGGGGGTTGAGGAGAGAGACCTATGGCGTCCGACACGCTGACAGACGGGAAAGAGATTGATCGCGAAGAAGTTGCCACCAGACTCAACAGCTTTGCTGCGCTCAGGGTGATGAGTCCGGCCGATCTGCGGGAATTGGCCAATCGCATCGAGCCACGCACCCTCGAACAGGACGCCATGCTCCAGGAGATGCAAGCGTCCGGCGACTATCTATACCTGGTGGAGAGCGGCGCGCTGCGCGAGACCGGTAAGGACTCGGCCGGCACGGTCTGGTGGGAGCGCACGCACACGGCCGGCATTATCTTCAGCCGCCAGGCGACCTATGACGGCCAGTACGAAGAAACCGAAGTCAGGGCGCTGGAAAAATCACACCTGTACGTTATTGCGCCGAGCGACCTGGGCTGGGCCATGACCCGCCAGCCGGCGCTGCGCCAGGCCCTCATCCGCGAACCGATCGCGGCGCGGCTGCGCGCCATGCCCATCCTGGCTCCGTTGACCGATGCGCAGATCAGGCGCCTGGCCACCATCGCTCGCGTGGAAGAAGCCGCGGATGGCGCGATCGTTTGCGAGCCGCAGTTGTCCGGCAGCGAAACCTGCTTCTGGTTCATTGATTGGGGCCAGGTTTCCGTCATTTATGATCGTGACATGCCGCCCGACACGCCCAATGTCATTACGGCGGGCAATGTTTTTCACAACGCAGCGGATCGGCTGGGGGAGATTCCGCCGGCCACCGTACAGGCTCAGATTCGCTGCAAGCTCATCCGCATACCGTTCTCTGAAATGCTGGTCCTGGCGCGCATTCCGGCGGTCGGCGGGCGGCTGCGACTGCCGCCTATTATCAGTATTCTCAAGCAAGTTGATGCTTTCCATGATCTGAACAAACAAGAAAGCTTGAGTGCGGAGCAGTACCAGGCGCTGGCGAGCATCACGGCCTGGGAGCACTTCCCGGCTTCACAAACGGTTTCACAGCAAGGCGTGCGCGACAATTCACTGCGCATCCTGCAGCGCGGCGCGGCCATTGTGCGCGCCACCGACGCCGACGGCAAGGAACGCCCACGCGCGTTCATGGCGCCCGGCCGTTTCTATGGTCAAAGCTCGCTTTTTCGTCAGGAGCGTCACGAAACCACGGTGCGGGCGGTGCGGCCGGACAGCGCGGGCAGCGCCGGCGGTCTGTTGACCAGCCCATTGGGGGAAAACGACCCTGCGCACGCCAGCGAACCCGGCGCTACCTGGCTGCGTATTCGTTTCGAGGATCTCAATTATCTCATCAAGAGCAATCCTGATCAATGGCAAGGCACAAGGCTGTTCCAGAGAGTGTCGGAACAGCAGAAAAAGCATCGCAAGTACGAATGGCAGGAAGATGACGAGGTTTTGTGGCACGACGGTCACCGCCACAAAATTGTGCTGCTGCGCACCCTGCTCCTTCCTGTGCTGCTGGTGCTGGGCATCGTTCTCCTCAGGCTACTCTTGAGACGCTGGGACATCAACCTGTCCCTCTTATCGGTAGCCTTGGTGAGCGGCGGGCTGGCGTTGCCGCTGATGATCTGGTACCTGGTGGATTTTTACAACGATTATTTTGTGGTGACCTCCTTACGTGTGACCGCGCGCGAGCAAGTGGTGTTGGTTTACGAGCGCCGCACCGAAGCGCCCCTGGATCAGGTGCAGGACACCACCCTGCGCACCGGTTTCTGGGGCGGCATCTTTCACTATGGCGACCTGAAGATCAAGACGGCTAGCGCCGCCTCGCAAATTCTCTTCGACCATCTGCCAAACCCTCAGCAGGTTCAGGCGCTCATTTCCGAACAACGTCGGCGTCTGCTGGCCGAAAAAATGGCCGAGCAGCGTGAGGGTTTGCGCATGCAGCTCGTCAAGGACCTGCGCTTGGGCCTGTTGAGCCAGGCGCCAGATCAGGCGCTGCCGCCCGGCCTCAAGCTGCCGATCGTCATGACCTGGTGGCAGAAGTGGCTGGCAAACCTGGTCAAGATCATGCATTTGATCTTCTTGCCCTTCGAGATCTTGGTCTTGCGGCCCTTGAGTTGGGTCATGGGCATCTTTGCGCAGCGACGCCTCACCCCGCGCAGTCAGAACCGGGACTTTGGCGCCGGCGCCCTGGCCTCCTGGTGGGTGACGCCTGAAAAGACGGTGTGGCGCAAGCACTGGCTGATTCTGCTGCAGCGCGTGTGGCAGCCTTTCCTGATCTGGTTATTCGTCACCGCTGCGCTGGCAGCCACCCTGAGGGCGTGGCTGCCGCTGCCGTGGCTGCTGCCGGCCGTTCTCTGGCTGCCGGCTACGGGGTGGTTCTGGTGGAAGTATGAGGACTGGGCCAACGATCTTTACATCGTGACCAATGAAAAAGTGATTGACATCGAGGCCAAGCCGTTTGGTTTCAGCATCCAGCGCCGAGAGGCCGGTCTGGACCGCATTCAGAACGTGACCACGGTGCTGCCAACGTTCTGGGCCAACGCCTTGAATTTTGGCAATGTGGTCATCAAGACGGCCGCCGCGGACGAAGGCTTTACCTTCGACCTGGTGGCCGATCCGCACGCGGTGCAGCGTGAGATCATGAGGCGCCTGTCGGCCTACCGCACCTCGCGTCAACAGCGCGAGGCGGCCGCGCAGCGCACTCAGCAGGCCTATATCCTGGGCGTCTATCACGAGTTGATGGAAGAAAACGACAAATACGTCAAGGGCGAGCCGAAGAAACAGCCGTCGTCGCAACCGCAGGAAAGTCGCTCCATCCCCCTCGCAGGGCTGTGACGAGATGACATTCTCGGAGGAACACAACACCCTCACCGGTCAACGCTGCGATGTCCCGTGACCCCTGCGAGGGTTGGTGAGTCAAGGGATTTTCACACGAAGCCACAAAGGTGGCCATCTGCGTCTTCGTGTCTTTGTATCTTGGTGTAAGATCTCTTTCTTGCTCACACAAGGACGCCAAGACACAAAGGAGTATTCTCTGGCGCCTTCGTGACTCCCCGAATTTTGCCCAGGAATTCCAAATAAGGTCAAATATAGGCGTTGATCGGACCTGGATTGGAGGCTTTAGCCGGTTTCTTAGCCAGCAAAGATGATTACCCATACGACACGTCGCGCGAAATCACAGGCTATGCCTCGGCCTCGTGGCAATGGCAAAGCATCAAGATGAACGGGGCGCGTCCCTACCTGGACGTCAGCGAAGGCGAGCGAGTCATCAACATCTGGATGCGCGAAGACGGCATGAGAATTGACCGCGTCCTTCTGACCCGGCAGGTGGGTTATAATCCCACAGGCAACATCAGGTGTGGGGGATACTGACCGAACTTCGTGCTTTCTTCGCTCACAGAGAAAAGTGTGGATACCATGAGATTAATGCACGCCGACAAGGCAGGTTGGGTTCTGTTATGCAGTGTGGCGCTGACCAGTGTTCTGGTCTCCTGCCAACCACTCCAGAACAGACCCGCGACGTCCGCTGTCGCCCCAATGACGCGGGTGGC
>JAYRVL010000081.1:0-1810 GCA_041918575.1 Anaerolineae bacterium
AGAGACTTGCAGTGTAAACTCAACCATGATCTACAATAAACATCAAGAGGACAATCCGAAGCACCCCAACAGTTCCCACCGACGACTCCCCCCTCGCACAAACAGAACATACGTGCTATGATTGGGTTGGCATAACCACCCATGTTCACCTTCCACCCACCTCCCCGCGCCACCCTGCCCGCCGCCCAAACCTGGCTCCTCGACCGTCAGGCCGAACTGGCCGAGCGCGTCGGCGAGCCGGTCATGCTGCTCCTGCGCCTCGTCTACGACGGCTATCTCGAAGTCGAACTCATCACCCCCTCCGGACGCAGCGGTCTGGCCGTTGGCGGCCAGCTGGCCGACTTGCTAGAAGAGGCGGTCGAGATGTTGCTGGCATTGGATGCCATCGGGTTGGCGCAGCGCCCTAGAATGTAGCGACGGTTGGTTTCCGCAGCCTCCGATTTCTGTCAGTTACATGGACTGCCCTTAGCTCTGTAGAAGCTCCGATCTGGAATTGGCCCAGGCGGAAGCTTTGTGGTAGAATATGTATTGAGGTATGTGTTTTGCTACTGAGCGAGGTCTGATAAGCATGCAAAAAATCATCGGTGTGACTGAACTGCAAAGAAACTTCCGAACTGTATTCGACGAAGTAGCGAGAGATAACATGCCCTATGTGTTGACGCGCGGCAGCCGGCCCGAAGCCGCGATCATCTCTTATGAAGAGTACACGCGCTTTTTAGCCTGGAAAGAGCAAGAGGTACTGGCTGAGTTTGACCGGGTCATGGCGCGACTGGCGGAACAAAACGCCGCCTACAGCGATGCGGAAGTCGCTGCGGATGTAGACGCGGCCATTGCCGAAGTGCGCGCCGCGCCGACTCAACGCGCATGAGAGCCGTTATTGACACGAATATCCTCGTGCGCGCGGTGATCAAGCCTCAGGGGAGTGTTGGACCCGTGCTGCAAAGGTTGCGTAGACGTGATTACACGTTGTTATTAAGCCGCGCGACGTTGGACGAGTTCGTCGAGGTCATCCACCGCCCGCGTTTACGGACGAAGTATCAGTTAAGTGAGAGCACACTCCGCGCCGTGCTCCGGTTGGTCGTCGTACGCAGCGAACTCGTTCACCCGGACGTACCTATAGCTGTCTGTCGCGATCCTGAGGATGACAAGTTTCTTGAAGTTGCTGTCGCCGGCCAGCCAGTTCCTGGCCATGTTGGATAAGGCACGCTGAGAGGAATAAGAGGAGTCCATTCTGGTAACATGAAGGAAAAGCCTGGGGTAGACAGCAAACTAGCCTGGCAAGGGGTTGTAGCAGGCGTCCAGCCGCACATTCGGCTGCTACGCTCCTTTGACCAGCGTTCTCATACGTATCTTGGCTATGTCCTGCGCATCACAGGGCAGTTGGAGGATCGATCCGGCACGTTCCTCATCGCTATCGGCCCGGCGACGCAGGCCAAGTACCAGTTACGCATGGGCGACCAGGTTCAGGGGCGTTCTGAACCAGTCGTGGATGCCCGACGCGAATCGGCCGAACTGTACAAAACCAGCCACCTCAAGCTGTTGCAGCGCGCCGCCGAGACCCCGCCGCCGGGTCCGCCGTGGCAGGGAGTGGCGCCCGACCTGGAAGTCTATCGCGCCCGCGGCCACCGCCGCCTGAGCGTGCGCACCTACGACCGCCACTGCGCCGCCTGCCTGTGGGGCTGCCGCATGCCGGTTGAGATGATCATCGACCAGTGGAACCCCGGCCAGAAGCGCTACCGGTTCGAGACATTCTGCTACGGGCCAAAGTCGTGCGCGCTCTACAAGGCCGGCCCGACCCGCCGGGTGCCCG
>JAYRVL010000082.1:0-6937 GCA_041918575.1 Anaerolineae bacterium
ACCAACGAGGGCTATCCCCACGACGACAAGCCACACCAGCGCGGGGTTGAGCCGCGACGTTTCACGATCGAGAGAGTGATTCATGAATTTCTTTCTCTGTCACGAGTTTTTACGAATTGTTTTCCTGTTCGTGGTAATTCGTGTCATTCGTGGCAAAGATTGGGTTTTTGCCGCGAATTTCACTAATTTTCACGAAGGGTTTGGTGGTAGCGCACGTCCGCGCCTTTGTGGCGCAGTAGCTCGATCACGTCCAGCGCGGGCGACTCGCGCACGTCGTCAATGTCCTTCTTATACACCACCCCCCAGCACCAACACATTGCTGCCCTTGAGCGGCTTGCCGGCCTCGTTCAGCGCATCCACCACCTTCGCTACCCAGTAGCGCGGCATGTCGCTGTTGATCTCGCCGACCAACTGGATGAAGCGGGCGTTGTAGTTCAGCGTCTTGAGTTTCCAGGAAAGATAGAAGTGATCGAGGGGGATGCAGTCCAGTTAGCGTGCGCCTGCCAACAAAAAACAGTCAACATCACCAGTTTCTCATACATCCTCTGCCAGCTCGGCCAACAGCGCTTCGATCTCATCGAGTGTGACATCGCCCTTTTCGGGCTTTGCATAGATGTAGAGCAGGTAGCAGACTTCTTCGGCGGGATCGAGCGCGTAGATCACGCGGAAGCCGCCACGCTTGCCGGACTGCATATCGCTGCTCGCCCAGCGGATCTTCCATACCTAGTGCGCAAAACCAGGAATCGCGTCACCGGCAGAGGGGTTCTCTTTGAGAACTGCAATCAGGCCGCGCAAATCTACTGCAATGTGGCGGTATTTTTTTGCCAATCGCTTGGCAGCACGATCGAAAGCCCCGATGCTCTCAACCCGGTAATTCATCGAGCAATTCCTGCACCGGTCGGGTCTGTCCCTGCTGTACCTCAGCTAATCCACGCTTGACCAGACGCTTGAAGATGGGCGATTTTGCCAATAACATCGTTTCTTTCACGTCCGCAATCTGGTCTTGCATGCCATCCAGGAAAACCACCGCGACGAGTGAGCGGGTACCCTGCGGGGGCGCATCTAACAGTTGAATCTTTCCTTCTTCGTACAGCCCACGTAACGTCAACATCGTACACCTCCATCATCTTATTCTACACCCCGGCCCACTTATTCGACAAACCTACGCCTGGCCGCGCAACTCAATAGCTTCATGAAGTTGGGCTGCGCGCCGACGATGTGGCGAATTCACTTCAATGGAATTCGCCTGTCATGCCGTATCACGATGCTGCGTGTCGTGCATCAACAATCAGGCTCACTTGTTGCTTTATTGAGGCCCAATCGTAGCTCGAATGATCCGTCACCATCACCGCGCAGTCGGCCGCGGCCAGCGCCGCATCCAGGTTCGTCTCACCCTGGCCGCCAGGTGGATGATCAGATCGGGCCGGGCGTCGTGCAGCAGGGCCAGCACGGCCTCCTGCTGCACCAGGTCGTAGTCCTGGCGGCGGGGGATGGAGATGTGGGCCGCGCCTCGCTCCCGCAGCTTCTCCACCACGAAGGAGCCGAGGAAGCCCGCGGCGCCGGTCACGACGACGCGTTGGTCACGCCAGAAGGTGGTGTTGTTGGGCCAGGATGGGTTCATCGTTGTTCAACCTCTACTCATCGGGCTGCCTTTCCCTTCACCCTGATAAGAAAGCCCCAACAAACGCTGCAGTACAGCGCCGACCTGAGCCAGGTGATACTCATCTACCTGACCAATCCAGCGTACCAACGCCTCTTTACTGACCGTGAAGATCAATCCTAACAGCGCCTTGGATGTCGCTGGCAAATTAGCTGTGCCCTTCGGCAACAACACATCCTCTGCATAGATAGCCTCTACCTTGCGACTTGTTAGGGGCGCTACAATCACAAACGGATAGCGTGAATTTCCATTTTCTACATCGTCCTGTAGGATCAGCACTGGACGCGCTTTGGCCATACCATCCGAATCTCTCTCATGCGGGAACGTGTACCCTCGCAACAAGTACACAGCGCCCCGACGCAGCTTCGGATCAGGCAAGGAGCGCCTCCCACTCTTCTTCCTCATCGCCGAGAGCTGCTTGCAGGGATTCCATACTGTAGGGGGCCAACTCCTCGTGAATTTGATGCAGAAGCAACGCTTGCTCGCCAGCGTTATCGTCTGCCCAACTGGCTATCCCAGACATGCCCTGAGCGAAGCCGAAGGATCGTCTCGGCTCTTGACGCAGGTAGCGCGTGTACCATGTCACCGCCTGCAGGATGTAGTCCTTCAGATCCATCCCACCCTGAAGCAACACTGGTTGTACATCGGTCACCAATTGGTCGGGCAGTACCATTTCAATGACTCTGGACATAGAAACACCTCCACTTCTCCAACAGAGCTGATACTGCGTCCTGCTGCACCAGGTCGTAGTCCTGGCGGCGGGGCGTAAAAACGGACCCTCGTTGGAAGCCCAGTCGCAACATGCGTCGGATGAACTCACGACGCGACACCGGCACGAGACGTCCAGGCATCAGACGGCCACTCGTTGCGGAAGCCAAATTGCGACGTCGCCCAGGCTTGGCAACTCCATACCTCGAGCGATACTGAAGAGCACCCAATTCTCTAACGCCGCTGCCAGGCGCCGGCGGCAGTCCTCCAACGTCTGACCGACCGCCCAGACACCTTTCAAGGCCGGAATGTGACCGTAGTACGGCTCTAAGTCGTCAATCAATTCGTAGTGCGCCGATTCCAAAGCCGTGCCCAGATATTCTGTCAACATGTCGTCAGCTTCCTCCTGTTTGCCCTCGTCGCGATACCGGCTATTACTCCCGTCCTACCACATGTCGCGTATCTACGATCAACTCCATCCGCTGATCTACTTGCCCAAAGACCTGACGCAGCACCGCAAGTTGCCCCTGAAGTGCTTGCCCAAGCTCATCAACATCCTCCTCCAGGGTCTCATAATACCCGGCCACCACCGAACGATAATCGGCCATCGCCTCGACCTCTGGCCCCAGAATGAAATGCTGCGATTCAAGAACGCGATCTATCGCGACCCGCACCTCGTCCTTGATCGTTGCGTATTGGGCTTTCAGGTCTAACAAAGGAACAGGAATTGGTAACTGCTCAGGCGGCCCCCCTGCCCCCCAACCGTGGGGGGAAAAGCATTCGGCTCCCCCAGGATTGGGGGGCAGGGGGGCACTCCGGGCGCTATCGAGACCATTCTCACTGCCTGGCTGAGCAGTTACAGGAATTGTCTGTTGAGTGGTCATTCTCTCTCCCTTCGATGTTACGGTTGACAAAGAGATCGCTCTGTGATATTCTGATTTCAGAAAGGAGTAAAAATGTGTACTTTGTTGAAACCATTATCGGTCCGCCAGGTGCTTTTAGGAAAAACAACCACCATCTTTACCCCGCAGGACTTCCAACGGATCTTTCACACCACCGGATCGAAAGCCAAATACTTCCTGGAAACATACACCCAGAACGGACTGTTCTTGCGGCTCAAGAAAGGGTTGTATACCTTGCAGAGCGATCTGCCGCCTGAGGAAGAGATCGCCAATCTCCTCTATCGCCCGTCCTACGTTTCGTTTGAGTACGCGCTGAGTACGTATAACATTCTCTTGGAAATGGCCTACTCCGTCACTTCGGCTACGACCCAGCCCACGCGCACCTTTCAGGTCGGCGAGCGGACCTTTTCATACTTTACAATCAAACGGGAAGCGTTTACCGGTTATATCCCCGTCAAGAGGGCGGAACGGACGGTCCTGCTCGCGGAACCGGAAAAGGCCCTCGTTGACTATCTCTACTTCGTCTCCCTCGGCAAGAAACCCAGAAACGATCGCCTGCGCACAACTGAGCTGGATCAACAGAAGGTCCGTTTCTACGCCGCCCTGTATCAAAGAACAGGGTTAGACAAACTCATCGAGGAAGTCCTATGATCGCCGATCACGTCCTCAAGTCGCTCGCGACCAAATTTCAGACAACGGAATTAAACGTCCGCCGCGAGTATTTCCAGCACCTGTTCCTTTCGTATTTCTACCAACAGCCGCTGACCGACCACATCTACTTCAAGGGGGGTACGGCTCTCAGAACGCTTTACAACAGCCCCCGCTTCTCAGAAGACCTCGACTTCAGCGCTTCGATCACCGATATCCGCGCGCTGGAAGAAGCGATCCTGGAAACGTTGGCGGCCATCGCCCGGGAGAACATCCATCTCGATCTCACCGAGTCAAAAACAACCACCGGCGGGTATCTGGCGATCATCGCTTTTCTAACGAACCACGGCCCGCTTACGATCCAGCTCGAGATCTCCCTCCGAGAGGGGGAAAAGCGAGGCGAGGCGATGACAGTGGTCTCCGATTTGGTCCCCGCCTACACCGTCGTCGCGCTGGCCAGAGAGCAACTCGTTGACGAGAAGATCCAGGCGCTTCTCTCCCGCAAGAAAGCACGCGATTTCTACGACCTCTACTTCATCCTGCGCGCCAACTTGCTGCCGGCTCACCGGCGAGATGTCCTGGCGCAAGTATTAGAAACGACCAGGCAATCGAGAATTGACTTCCAAAGAGAACTGAAGGAGTTCTTGCCCAGAAGCCATTGGGCGATCATTCGGGACTTCCCCGCGCCCCTCGAGCGAGAGATCGCACGTTTCCTGTAATGAGGGGCACAAAATCTTTACGGTAGTGGCTGATCTTCCGGCCAATCCAGGCATCGCAACACGCCCGGTTCAACCTCCTTGTAGCGCCAGCCACTCTCCGGGCAGGCCATCCTACCATCGGCGTCCGGTTTCGGCAAGCGGTACCCGTGGCGGCTCATCCATCCCTGCCGGCGCGCCGGCACTCCCAGCATTAGCGCGTAGTGCACCCGCCCCGATGAAGGCGTAGCACCCGATCGTCGCGCCGCAGACAATAGTTGCGTTGGCGCCGCGTCGCACCAACGTGCGTTGATACTGGCTGTGGCGGAGAATCTGCGAACCGGGATTGGTGACGTTCGTGAACACGCACGAGGGACCGCAGAACACGTCGTCTTCCAACTCAACGCCGGTGTAGAGCGAGACGTTGTTCTGAATCTTGACGTTGTTACCAATCACCACATCGTTAGCCACGAGCACGTTTTGCCCCAGGATGCAACGCTCACCGATCCTGGCCCCCGCCATCACATGACAAAAATGCCCGATTTTAGTTCCGGCGATCGTGCCGCGGGCGATGTCGTCCACAAGTTTCCCTACCTTGGTCGGGTCGAACTTGAAAGTGTATACGTTACGTACAACGTGACGGAAGCCCCGATACTCGTCTAATTGCCGACAGGCCGACTCCGAAATCACGGCCGGCCGCACCGCTGGCTTTTCTGTCGCCATCTGGAGCAGCAACGCCTGATGCCAGTTCTCGCCTTCTGGCTTAGTTCGATCCACTGTTGTGGCCACCAACTCGAAGATCCGTTCCAGACCAGCGTAGAAGCCGTGCAAGTTGAGGGCCACGCCGTCCAGGTAATAATCGTCCGCGGAACGGTGCGCACGCCGCCACCCTTCGGTGACGCGTCCAACGACGCGCTCGAGATCCAGGAGTTCATCCCGGATGCGAGCGGCCAGTTGAAGCAACTTGTCGTTCACAACTCGACTCCATCGCGCGCCACGGCCTCCCGCACGGCCGGCCGGCAGGTCTCCAGATCTATCAGATCAACCTTGAAAACCGCGCTCAGGCCCGTCACAGCAGCCACCGCCCCATAAAAGCGGTCAGGGGGGATCCCCCAGGCTGCCAGATCAATATCAGACCAGGGTGTGAACCAGTCATCACGAACAAGGGAGCCAAAGACGACGACCTTGTCTGCGTCGTATTGGTTGCGCAAGAGCTCGGCGGCCTGTCGTGCAACACGCCACGCCTGTCGGCGGCGGCGCTGCAAACGTTTCGTTTGTCCGGCATTGCCGGCTCCAATCAAATGTCCTGGGCGATACGACCGCCATTGCTCAGGAGATAAATCGAGAGCAGTTTGCGCCATTTTCGTCTCCCTAAGCCTGTTTTCGACACCCCAATGGGTAGTAGGTCATCAGGCACTTGCCACAAGCCGTCGCGTAGAACGTTTGAGCGAAAACAGGACTGTTCCTACAGGTTGTGTGCGATTTGCCAATGACCACAAGCTGTTGTATGGTGTTGTATGAAAACATCTGTTCTGTGTCGAAAACAGGCTAAGAAGACAAGACATCTTCCAACAGTAACACAATACCAGAAACAGATAAAGGTTCGATCATTCGATGCTCTGCGGGATTCTCAACCGGATGTAGATGCCATCCTCGCCTGTTGTCAAAATCAATGCCCCAAATCCGTTGCTGCTCACTGATGAGCGCAAAAGCCATAGTGCCTGTTTTTTCATTAGAAATAGACACGCAAGAATCTCTCTGTTGATCCTTTCGCGTAAACACGGCCACTGGCGATAGGGCCTTCGGTCTGCAGTGCTACGCGCTCGAATACACGTGTAGCAGCCAGGGCGCTCAGAAGCTCATCAACGAACCGCTTTACGTCCATTGAATCTGCAATGCCTTATAATGCTCAAACAGGGTCACGGTTTTTTCCCAATCCCAAAAATCGCTTTCGACATCATAGGCATATGGGTCTTGTCCCAACGTCTCGAACTCACTGCGCTGAGAGAATTCTTCGAATGTCATGCCCCATTTCAGCTCGAATGCCTCGATCTGTCGTGCAAGCTGTTGCATCTTGAGGCCCGTGTAATCGTGTAGCACCCTCCATAAGGCTGTATTCAGGTCCGGTGTGTCAGTAATCTTGGTCAATAGCAACCCGGTTTGGGGTGAAAGCGTCATGGTTGGAAAGGTATCAATCATAGCTGTTTCCTCGTTACCACTCTTCCATCAGCGTGGGTGAATGCTCAGATCAGGCCGGGCGTCGTACAGCAGGGCCAGCACGGCATCGCGCTGCACCAGGTCGTAGTCCTGGCGGCGGGGGATGA
>JAYRVL010000083.1:0-3604 GCA_041918575.1 Anaerolineae bacterium
GCAGAGGCGCGCCCACCACCGCGCCTACCCATATCTCTGCGAAGAGGTTGGGTGCGAGAATCGTGGTGTTCATGCCGCTCGCGCGTAGGGCGGCCTCGGCCTGGGCCTTGTAGCGCATCAGGGGGATCGAGCTGTCAACGTCTGCCCCCAGGGCCGAGACGAAGATGAAACGCTTGACTCCCACTCGCCGGGCCGCGTCGATGAGGTTGAGGTTGCCCTGCAGGTCCACTGTCTCCACCGTATCTTCGCCGCCCCGTAGCACCGAGTTGGCGGTGGTGATGACGGTGTCAACGCCCGCCATGGCGTCGTCCAGCGAGGCGCGGTCCTTCATGTCGCCGTAGACCGGCTGCGCGCCGCGGTCAATCAGGGTCTGGGCCGCGGTGGCCATTCCCTGCGCGGCCATGGCTGCTGAGGGGGAGTTGTGGCGGACCAGGATGCGCACATCCCTGTCCTGAGTCAACAACATCTGGGTGATCGCGCCACCGAGCAGGCCGGTTGCGCCAACGACGAGAATCATGGTTTACCTCCGGTAAAAACTACAAAATGCCTACAAGTTAACGGCCGGCGTTTAAGGATGTTTTTTTTACTGACGGCCGTTTCCAACACCTCACTCAACCTCTCACTGCTGACCCGAATTTGTTCTGAGCAGCTTTGGAAACATCATTCCGCTTCTGGCTTTGTACGCTTCCCATTCCGGATAACGTGACAGCGATGATTCCACGCTGAGCATGTTAACATAGAATATCGAGCCCCACCAATATGCCAAAATGACCCAGGGCAACCAGTGCTGAACAAGCAGGGCATAGGCAGCGTAAATCATCATCTCGCCTGCGTAGTTTGGATGGCGTACCCGTCTAAACATCCCTTCCGTAATCAAGCCAGACCGGTATTTGAGCGTGAAACACTTCTGCCCATCCGAAACCATCATGATCACCACACCAAAAGTGTGCAGGCTGATGCATAATGCCAGCAGCCAACTGGGAGTCGCTGCGCTGTTAACACCGAAGCCATTGGAAATGAGCAAGTAAGGGGCCACCCAATACGTTGCCAGCAGCAGGAAAACCACGACAGCACCGCCAACGGTTGATTTGGTTTCCCAACTTCTATCAGGAAAAGCGATATGTTTGAGCAGCCAGCAGAAACCGTATGTGCCATGCAGCGCCAGATAAACCCATGCTGCTATTGAACGGTTGTCAAATACCACCATGAGGGCCGCAACAAGGAATACAGTCAGGAATTTATGCAAATTGATCACCCGGGCCATCTTGATCGCTTTAGAACCGCCCAGGAAATCTTCGGTGAGGTACGTATTAAGCCGCTTGATCATCGCGGCCCAACGCGGCATCTCTTGCTTTGTTACTGTCATTTTCCACCTCCAGTTTGGTTAAATTGCGGAAAAATAGCTGTTTCGCTTGCATTCGCCGCATTTGTTTAGTGATTGACGGCTTCACGCTAAGATCGCTCAGAGCGAGATGGCGCTTTTCAAGCAGACGTCCCGATCAACTGCGATCTATCCTGCCACACAACCATTTCCAACTCGTTGTTGCCAGACTTCCGCCAACGAGACAGATGAGGGGCCATGGGCGATCAAAGGCTGTTCTCCGTTTCGTCGGGCTGCGACGGCGCGGCGGGCAACTGCGCCGCCAGCAGGTCAACCAGTGCGGCGACGCCCTGGAACTGCCAGGCCCGGCCGGTCTGGATGGACTCCAGCTCGCCCAACCAGATCGGCTCTTGCTCTGGACTGGCTGTAACTGTCGGATCTCGCCACATGCGGACCATGAATGAGGCGTAGGTAAGCTCAGGCATTGCTCCTCACGGCTGCGTTTCGCAAGGTGATGTCGGTGGTTTCGACGAGTATCGATGACCAGCTACTCACGTTGGTTGCCACCGCCACGCATCGCCCCACTGCGCGATACGCCCGAGATTGGGAAACGGCCCGAGGTGATGGCCGAAGACGAGCGCGTTCTGCGCGGCGGCGCGTGCGAAGAACTGACGTCGCGCTGCATCGGCCTGCCCGGCATCCATGTCAATGGCCGGCGCCCATTGCGGGTGTTCGATGAAAAGCGGATGCACCACCAGGTCGCTGATGTTGTAGACCGTCTGACTGCCCGCTGCAATCGTGACCATCATGTGGCCGAGCGTGTGCCCGGGCGTTGATTCCAGGCGAATGCCGGGCGCGACTTCTTCGTCGCCTTGCACGAGGGTGACGCGCCCGGCAATTGCACCCAGGGCTTTTCTGGCCGTGGCGATCAGTTGCTCGAGATGTCCGCGCAGGGCGGCTGCTCCGACCGTCGCAGGATCTGCCGCCATCCAGTAGTCCCACTCCCTTTGCGCGATGGTGTAGTGGGCATTGGGGAAGACCAGCCGGTCCTCTGCGTCAAGCATCCCCCCGACGTGATCGGGGTGAGCATGGGTGATGAGGACGATGTCTATCTCGCCCGGATTGATCCCCGCCGCCAACAGGCTGGGGACCAACAAGTTGGTGCGCGACGTCCTGTGGTCGAGACCGGGGAATGCCTGATCGCCCGGGTTGCCGAGATCGCCGGCGCCAACGTCGCACAGCGTCAGGCTGCGTCCACTTCTGATGAGGAGTAGCGTGTAGGGGACAAACAGTTGACGCCCTGGCAGGTCGTAACGCGTTGCGCCTTCTGGCGGCACGTTCCCGAAGATCATGGCGGCCGGGTAGTTGATCCCGCCGTCGCTCAGCGCAATCAGCTCGACCTCGCCGATGACCTGCCTATGGAATTGAGCCGCGGGTGGTTTCACTTGCTGTTTGACCCTTTTCATCATCCCTCGATCGCAGCCCAGTAACGCCTAGTAGTGGGCGGCGTAAGTTGCCAGGCAGTTCGTAGTGACGGCTTTAGCCGTTTCTGCGGCCACAGAGCGACTGAAGTCGCCACTACGAACCAGCGGATCACTTACGCCTAACTGTACTAGCCAAGCCAAGATGCCGGCGCACCGTGTACAGATGGTAAGCGTAGAATCCTGGCGTCTCCGCTCGTCGCCGTCAGCCCCCAGGTCGGATGGGCTGCGGCACGATGGGTGACGGCCCCCACAGTTCCAGCGTGACATCGGTCGCCAGCGTCCGCAGCTCGGCAACCACTCGCTGCACGTCGTCATGGCCGTACCAGGCCGCCCAGGCCGCCATGTCGGCGAACTCGTAGGTCACGATCACCTCGGCAGACCCGCTGGCCGGCCGGTAGCCGCGGAACTCGGTCACGCCGCCGGCCGCCAGCGTGCGCTGAATGGCCCCTCGCGCCCAGGCCGCATAGGCCTCCGTTTTGTCGGGATGGATGTTCCATTTGAGACAGTAAAGCACCATGGTCAGATTCTCCTTTCCTTCGTGTCATTGACTAAACCTCTCCGCCGCGTCCACAGACCGAGGCTCACGGCGGCCATCAGGGCCAACAGAACCATCGTTGGCCAGACGGTCATGACGTTCGACCTGTGGGCTGCGAGACGGGCCAGTTCCACTGCGGTGGGCGCTTCCGCCTCATAGGCGCCGCGATCGCAGGTGCTCCCCACCGGCCGGCCAACGCCGCGCTGATCCACGCCGCTCACGGGCGGTTGGCTGCACACGCTGTTGTTGCCCGTGTCAATGGCC
>JAYRVL010000084.1:0-3107 GCA_041918575.1 Anaerolineae bacterium
CATGGCGTCGCCAAAGGAGAAGAACCGGTAGTCCTGTTGAATGGCCTCGGCATAGGCTCGATCCATCAGCGGCTTGCCGGCAAACGCGCTGACGAGCATGAGCAGGGTGGAGCGTGGCAGATGAAAATTGGTGATGAGCGCGTCTACAGTGTGAAAGGCGACGCCCGGCGTGAGGAAGAGGTCGGTCCAGCCGCTGAATGGGCGCAGGCTGCCTTCGCTGCCCGCTTGGCGGCTGGCGGTTTCAAGCACACGAACGGCGGTGGTGCCCACCGCGACGCAGCGCCCGCCTGCGGCGCGCGACGCAGTGATTGCGGCGACGGCCGCGGGCGTCAGTTCGGCCCATTCGCGGTGCATTCGATGGTCGGCAATTCGTTCTACCCGCAGCGGCCGAAAGGTGTCCAGCCCGATGTGCAGGGTGACGAAGATGAAGCCGATGCCCTGGGCCGCCAGGCGTTCGACCAGGGCGGGGGTGAAGTGCAGCCCGGCCGTGGGCGCGGCCGCGGAACCGCTGACGCGGGCGTAGATGGTTTGATAGCGTTCGGCGTCGGCCAATGGTTCATGGATATACGGCGGGAGGGGGATTTCGCCCAGCCGCGCCAGCTCCGGCAGGGGGGGGCGCTCGAACTCGATGAGGCGACTGCCGGCCGGCAGCTCAGCGGCAATGCGGCCGGCCAGCGCGGGCGCGCCCGGCGCGGTCAGCTCAAGCCGCACGCCAGGACGCAGGCGATGGCCTCGGATGAGCGCTTCCCAGGTCAGGTCGTTGATGCGATTGAGCAGGAGCACCTCAACCTGGCCGCCGCTGGCGTTGCGGCCGTGCAGGCGCGCCGGCAGCACGCGGCTGTCATTGGCGACCAGCACATCCCCAGGGCGCAGGTAGTCGCCGATGTCGGCAAAGGCGCGATGGGTCAGCTCGCCAGACGCACGCTGCGCCACCAGCAGCCGCGAGGCATCGCGCGGCTCGATGGGCGTCTGTGCAATGCGCTCCGGCGGCAGGTCATAGTCAAAATCTGAGGTCTTCACGGCAGGTTCACGGCGGCGCCTACTCGGCTTCGGCGGGCAGGTCGGGGCTGAAGAGGGGCGCCTGGGTCGCGCTGACCGCCGCGGGCGGTGGGATCAGCCCCAGGTGCTGACAGGCGCGTGCGGTGACGGTGCGGCCGCGCGGGGTGCGATCGAGGAAGCCGAGCTGGAGCAGGTAGGGTTCGACGACGTCCATGATGGTGTCGGCCTCTTCGGAGATGGACGCGCCGATGGTTTCCAGGCCTACCGGGCCGCCGCCGAATTTTTCGATGATGGCGCGCAGCACCTGGCGGTCGAGATCGTCCAGGCCCAGTTCATCGATGTCGAGCAGGCGCAGGGCGGCGTCGGTCACGGCGGCGTCAATCACCCCGTTGGCGCGTACTTGCGCGTAGTCACGCACGCGGCGCAGCAAGCGTAGCGCGATGCGCGGGGTGCCGCGGGCGCGGCGGGCGATTTCGCTGGCGCCATCGGCCGAGGTTGGGACATTGAGCAGGCCCGCGGCCCGCGTCACAATGCTTTCGAGTGCGTCTTGCGTATAGAAATCGAAGCGGTAGACGGCGCCGAAACGCGCGCGCAGGGGCGCGGTCATGAGCGCCAGGCGGGTGGTGGCGCCGATGACACTGAAGCGGGGCAGCTTGAGGCGAATGGAGCGGGCGCTGGGGCCTTTGCCGATGACGATGTCGAGCGCGTAGTCTTCCATGGCCGGGTAGAGGATTTCTTCGACGGCGCGGCCCAGGCGATGCACCTCGTCAATGAAGAGGATGTCGCCGCCGCTGAGGTTGGTGAGGATGGCGGCAAGATCGCCGGCGCGTTCGATGACCGGGCCGGCTGTGACTTTGAGGTTGGCGCCCATTTCATTGGCGATGACCGTGGCCAGGGTGGTTTTGCCCAGGCCGGGCGGGCCATAGAGCAGGATGTGGTCGAGAGTTTCTTTGCGACCCCTGGCGGCTTCGATCAAGATGCGCAGGTTGTCTCGTAGCCGATCCTGGCCGATCATCTCGGTCAGGGTGCGGGGGCGCAAGGCGGCATCGAGGGCGATTTCTTCCGGGCGTTTGGATGCGGCTACGGTTCGGTCAGTCATGCCTGTTGTCTCGTCTCTTGTACTGGCGGCCGGCGATTCTCAGGCCGCCAGCGTCCGAACTCTTGTTCGATTGGATTATACCAAAAGCCGTGGGGAACCCCAAGTTGGCGGGGCGCGGGATGGATTGACGCAAATTTCATTTCGTGGTATAACAGGCGCGCTTTTGGCGCGGCGCAATGGCCGCGTCGAGAAGGTTTCAGGCCCAGGCAAGACCTTGGCTGGGGTACAGGCGGCGCGCAGGTTGCCGCGCCTGTCAGGTCATGGAGTCAGAGATCACATGAATCGCGATGAATTTGTCGAACGTGAGCGGGCCAAGCTGGAAGTCGAGCGGCAGGAGCTTGACGCCAAGATCCAGCACCTGGGTGAGTGGCTGAAGAGCGAGGTTGACATAGATGCAGAGGAGGGCGACCCCGATCTTTTCGAGCGCGAGAAGAACCTGGCTTTGCTCAATACCCTGGAGCGTCGTCTGGAGCAAATCGTCAGCGCGATACGGGCCATTGACAAGGGTCTGTATGGCGTCTGTGAGCGCTGCGGTCAGCCCATTGACCCGGCGCGACTGGAAGTGAAGCCAGACGCCACGCTCTGCTTGAAATGCCAACAAGAAGTGGAGCGTTTGGTCAGGCGCGGCCTGGCGCCCACGCAGATTGATTGGGAGCGTTAGGCCGTGGACGGTTTATTTGCTTCGAGCCATCCGCTCATTCAGCACAAGGTCGCGCTGCTGCGCGATATCCGCACCGAGCCGAAGAAGTTCCGTGAGCTGATCCGTGAGATTGCCATTTTGCTGGCCTATGAGGCAACGAGCGACCTGGGGCTATCCCCGGTGACGGTGACGACGCCAATGGGACAGGCGGGGGGCGCGATCCTGGCGGAAAAAATTGGACTGGTGCCGATCCTGCGCGCCGGCCTGGGCATGGTCGAAGGCATCTGGGAGATGATGCCGGGCGCCGAGGTTTGGCACCTGGGGGTTTACCGCGACGAGAAGACCCTGCGGCCCGTGCAGTATTACAAC
>JAYRVL010000085.1:0-3276 GCA_041918575.1 Anaerolineae bacterium
CATCAGGCGCAGGCGCAGCGGCCGGAAGGCTGCCAGGAGAACGGCTGTGTAGATCGGATTGGCCACGCGGCAATTCCCGTCCGCCCCGCGGGTGATGACCCCGTGCAAATACAAGGCATGGACCAGCGGATTGTTGAGATTGAACTCATAGTCGGCGCCGAACAGCATGTTCAACACATCGTCCCTGTAGACCTGCGCGTGGCGCACCAGGCTCTCGAAGTTGTAGTTGGTTTCGGTTTCCAGTTGTCGCCGCGCGGCCTGCAGGTCGGCTTCGCTAATCGTACGCGTGCGATCGGGCGCTACCTCCTCGGTCAGGATGGCTGCCAGGCGATTGACAAGGAAGGGGTGGCCGCCGCTCAGCCTGTGAATTTCCTCCGCAACGCCTTCTGCAAACCCCTGGCCGGTTTCCGTCGTGAAGTCCGCCAACAACTGTAGCACTTCGTCCGGGCTGAAACCTTCCAGGCGCAGTTGGCGGGCAATGTTGAACGGCGAGCTGCGTCCCAGGTTCAGCGTGGCGACATTCTGCAGGCCAACCAGGATTACGCTGTGCAAGGCGCGCGGTATTCGGCGGCTGAGATACATGTCTCGCCAGGCCTGCAGCAGCGGCGAGATCGCTTCGAGAGGCGTCGCGTCGAATTCGTCAATGATGAGCACCACCCGGAGCTGCGGCGCCGCATCGCTGATCTGATCGAACAGATTCCACAGGGTCATGTAACTGTCAACCTGACTCTGCGCCACCCTGGCGATTTTCGAAGAAAACGCCGAGTCGGTCACGCGTGTGCTTGACGCGTGTGTCCCGTGTTTCAACCCGGCCATGATTTCCCGCTGCAAGAGCCTTCCGAATTGGGTGAGAAAATCGGACACCGGCCAATTCTCGAAAGCCTGAAAACTCAGGAAAACGGGCACAAAGTCTGGCTGGGCTGCCAGCCGATCAATCAGGCTGTAGAGCAGAGTCGTCTTGCCCATCTGCCGTGGAGCATAGATCGTGAAGTAATGGCCTGCGTCAATCTGTTCCACCAGGTGATTCACAAGCGCCGTGCGCGGCGCCACGAAATGTTGGTCGGCATTGACTGGCCCGTGTGTGTTGAAGTATCGCATCGCCCCTGATCCTCTCTTGGTTTCGTCCTGAATTGTCTGGGGTGAATTATACCACACCGCGAGCAGCCTTGACTTTCTGCTACGCCTTGATTACACTCCTTCTAATATGAAGCAAGAGACAACTTCTCGCCTCGTCATGCCCTCTCGCACACCGCTGGCGTTGATCGCGCTGCTGCTCGCCTTGCAGCTCGTGACGCCCTCGGTCGTGTGGACGATTCTGCTGGTCGGGTTGGCAACCACGCTTGGCCTCAGCTTCGCCTGGCTGCGCCGCCTGGCCCGCGACGTTAGCTTGACCCGGCGCCAGCGCGGCGCCTGGGTGGTAGCCGGGGATGCGCTGGAGGAGATGTGGGAGCTGACCAACCGCAGCGTCCTGCCCGTACTGGCCGCAGAAATCGTAGATCATTCGACCCTGCCCGCGTATACGGCCAACCGGGTGATGGCGGCCGGCCCCGGCGCAATCACCGCGTGGCGCACCACCGCGATTTGCCAGCAGCGCGGCCTCTTCACCCTCGGCCCCTGGGACGTCATCATGTCCGACCCCTTTGGTCTGTTTTCTCTCACTCAGCATTACGATCTCACCCAATCCATCCTGGTCTACCCGCGGGTGGTCAGCCTGCCGCCGTTGGAACTGCCGCGCGGCGGCGTCGGCGGTCGCGCCCGGCCCACGCGCAAAGCCCTGGAGAGCGACCTGACCGTGGCCAGCGTGCGCGCCTGGGCGCCCGGCGACAGTCTGCGTCGCGTCGCCTGGGGCATCACCGCGCACCGTGACGCCTTGATGGTGCGCGAGTTCGACCAGGAGCCGGCCGGCAACCTCTGGATCGTGCTCGATCTCGATGCAGCCGTGCAGGTGGGCCAGGGCCTGGATGGCACCGAGGAGTTCACCATCGTCCTGGCTGCGTCCCTGGCTGCCCATTGGCTGCGCCGCAATCGGGCCGTCGGTATCGTGGCTTTTGGCCGGGAACCGCTTCTGCTGCCCCCTCAGCGCGGCGAGGCGCAGCTCTGGCGCATCCTGCACGGCCTGGCCGCCAGCGACACCTCGCCGGCCTGGCCCCTGGCGCGCACGCTGACAGCGATACGCAGCAGCCTGGGGTACGGCATCACCCTGGCCGTCATCACCCCGACCACGCAGGCCGACTGGCTGCCGGCCTTTCTGCTCCTGCAGGCCCGCGGCGTCGCGCCCGCGGCCATTCTGCTCGATGCCGCTTCATTTGCAGAACCGCCTGCGCCAACCCCGGGCGCCGCTGCGCTGGCTTTGCGTGCCATCCTGGCGCGCCAGGGCATCACCACGCATCTGCTCGATCGGCGCCTGGCGCTGCGCCCCCTCATCACCTACCGCCGCACCCGCACCGATCTGCGCACCCTGGCGACCGGCCGCGTCATCAGTCGTGACGTGGTGGAGGAGGTCTGATCGTGGATCGGCTTCTCATCTGGCTGTTTCGCCACCTGCGCCCGGCCAGCGGCTGGCTGCTGCCGTCCCTGGCCGTCTTGTTGGCGCTGTTCTTGCCCGCGGCCCTGCACGCGGCGCGCTGGACCTCGCCGGCCGATCCGCTGGGCAGCCTGGCGTTCGCGGCCGTGCTGGCAGGCTGGTGGTTGGGTCAGGCCGGCTGGCGGCCCGCGCCTCGCCTGCTGTTCGGGGTTCTGTTCGGCCTGCTGGCGGTCGCCAACACCGTGGGCGCGCTGCTGCCCCCTGTCTGGCGAGTGCTCTGGGATGTGGCGCGCTCCCTGGCCTGGAGTTGGCAGCGCTGGCAAGGCGCGCCCCTGCCCGCTGACCTGTGGCGACCGCTGTTCACGGAAACCCTCTGGCGCGCACAGGGATTTGCGGCTCAACTGGCAGATGATCCTGGTGGCGCCCTGGGCTTTCGCTTGCTGCTGGCGACTTTTGTATGGGCAACCGGCGCCTGGCTCAGTCATTGGCTGATGCGGCCGGCCGGCGCGCGGGCGTGGCCGGCGCTGCTGCCGCTGGGGCTGGCGCTGGCCGCTAACGCCTTCTTCGCCGAACGTCAGGCGCTCTACGTGGCCGGGTTCCTGGCCCTGGTTCTGATTTTGCTGGCCGTGACCCATGCGCAGGCGCAAGTGCGGGACTGGGAGGCGCACGGCAGCGATTACGCCACGGAACTGGCGCTCGATCAGGGCCTGGCCGCTGTGGGCATTCTGTTCGCGGCGTTGGCGCTGGCGGCC
>JAYRVL010000086.1:0-2049 GCA_041918575.1 Anaerolineae bacterium
CGAACTCTCGCGCCGATAGTTTTGCACACCACAGAGCAAGAATCCTGTACATCCTGTTCATCCTGTCCAAATCGGCCTGCAGGGTGAGCAGTTACGTGTTCTCTGCATCCGTGTCAATCCGTGTTCATCCGCGTACCAAAATCTGGCTCTTGTCCTGCAAAACTACCTCTGCCGCCGAACTCCGCGCGCAGGAACTCCACGAGGTCTTCCATATCGGCAAAGGGCCGCTGTTCACCCGTGGCAATACACTGGACCGAAGCTGCCCAGACGATTCGTTCGTCGTTGCGGACCTGCCTGAAACGCAGCAGGTACGAGGCATATCGTGGTGATGAGATCATGCGCTACGCTCCTTTTTCCGGGGTCAGTGTAGCAAAGAAGTATCACCAAACTCTCACCAGGCCGCCCAAACCGACTGCACTTTTCGCCCATTTTCGGTTATAATGGGGGCGTGTGTCAGTCGCCCCTCCGAAGCAGATCAGCTGAATGACAAACCATCACCAACCATTGCACAGGAGCGTTCGATGTCTCACCTCCGCATTGCCCTGTTCGGCGGTTTCGAGGCCAGCCTGGATGCCCGACCGCTCGTTGACTTTGGCGCGGACAAGGCGCGCGGCCTGCTGGCCTACCTGGCCATCGAAGCGAACCGCCCGCACCGCCGCGACGAACTGGCCGCGCTGCTGTGGCCCGACTCCACCGATGCCCGCGCGGCTCACAACCTCAGCCAGACCCTGCTGCGCCTGCGCCGCGCCCTGGCCGCAGTCGGCGCGCCGGCGTCTCCCGACCAACCGCCCTTCCTCCTGGTCACCAGCCGGGACATTCAGTTCAACCCCCTGGGCGACCATTGGCTCGATGTGGCCGAGTTCACCGAGTTGATCCGCGCCCGGCGCCAGCATCAGCACCCAAACGACGATCTCTGCCCTCTCTGCCTGGGCTGGCTCAAGCAGGCCGTCAACCTCTATCGCGGCGAACTGCTGGCCGGTTTCTCCCTGCGCGACAGTGTGCCGTTCGAAGAATGGCAGGTGGTGCAGCAGGAAATGCTGCACATGCAGGCCGTCGAAGCGCTGACCTCCCTGGCGGCTTATCATGAACGCCGCGGCGAACCGCAGCAGACGCAGGAATTTGCCCGCCGCCTGGCCGCGCTGGAACCCTGGCACGAGCCGGCGCAGATCATGTTGATCGCCGCGCTGGCCGCGTCAGGCCAAACGACGGCCGCGCTGGAACAGGTGGATACCTTCCACCGCGTGCTGGCAGCGGAATTCGGAGCAACCCCATCGGCCGCGGCCCGCGGCCTGCACGATCAGATTCGGGCGCAGGCGCAGCAAGCCGAGGAGCGGACTTTGCAAAAACCAGTCCCTTCCGGCGGCGCGATGGCCGGACGAGGCGAGGAGCGTCGGCAGGTCACCGTCATGGTGTGCGGCCGCCGCCGCGCCGCCGCGGGTGATCCGGAGGATGATTTGGAAGCGCTGGCGCGGTGCAGCGCCCACTGCAGCGCGGCCCTGGCGCGCGGCGGCGGCCAGCGCCAACCGCGGCAAGGTCTGACGTGCCTGGTCTACTTCGGTCACCCGGTCGCGCACGAAGATGCGGCGCAGCGCGCCGTGCGCGCCGGCCTGGAGATTGTCGCCGCGGCGGGCGACGGATACAGCCACGCCATCGGCATTGACGCCGGCATCATGATTTCTCTGCCAGGGGAGATGGGCGGCGGGATGGTGGGAGAGGCGCCCACTCGCGCCCGCGCCTGTCAGCAGCAGGCCGAAGCGGGCAGCGTGTGGGTGACTGCGGCCACGGAGCGCCTGATCCGCGGCTGGTTCGACTGTCAGCCGGGGCCGGGCGCGGTCCCGGCCGCTTTTCGCGTCAACGGCGAACACGCGGCGGGCAACCGGCTGGCCTGGCTGGCGCAAACTCAGTCTCTGCCACCCCTGGTGGGGCGCGAGACGGAAATGCAGCAGTTGACCGCGCGCCTGCAAGCGGCGCAGCAGGGGCAGGGCCAGGTGGTTGCGCTGGCCGGCGAAGCGGGCATCGGCAAGTCGCGCCTGGCCTGGGAACTGAAAC
>JAYRVL010000087.1:0-3018 GCA_041918575.1 Anaerolineae bacterium
ACATCCACTACATCTACGGCGCAGGTGTCGTCCACATCGCCGAGCGGACAGAGGCGAAAGAGGGCGACGCCGGCGGCCGGCAGGGTGGGCGTCCAGGTGAGTTGACCGCCGCTGGCGTCCACGCGCTGCCGCGTGTTGGCGATCATCTCCCGCACGCTGAACGCGCCGTTGGCGGGCAGCCCTGCGCCGGCGCTGAACAGGGTCAGCGTGGGCGCCACGGCGCCGGCCGTCATGTTGCGGCCGGCCAGGTAAAGGCCCACGCCCGCGCCGAAGCGCTCCAGGTAGACGCTGGCGCTGCTGCTTTGCGCACTGGTCAGCGACTGCCAGCCGGCCTGGCTGATGGCCTGGATGAGCGGAATGTACTTGATGAACAGCGGCCGGTCACGGTTGTAGAGCGCGGGCTGATCCCAGTAGCGGTTGCCGGAGGCGTCGGCGCTGAACATGCTGGGGAAGATGCCGTAGAACAGGCTGATCTGGAAGTAGGTCTCCACGCGGTTGTAGGTCAGGTGATTGAAGTTCATGTTCATCAGGGTGCCATACGGCTTCTGGTAGGAAAGCGTGCGTACGTAGAGCAGCCGATCATCGCTGGGCGGGATGAACTGCCCGCTCTCGTACCAGTTGACCTCTGAACCGTTGAAATCGAACAGATCGCCGCCCCAGGGCAGGCCCAGGAACATCGCGTTCGCCATCATCAGCTTGCCGCGGGCATGCACATCCTGGCTGACCCAGCGCGCAAATTCATAGACTGAAAACACCTCTGGAATCGCCAGGGCATGGCTGGCCGGATCGAACGTCAGCGGCTCGGCGGCCGCGGCGAAATGTTCCCGGCGGAAGTTGTAGACGGGCGCCTGCGATAGGAAGCTGTCAATGTACTCGCCGTCCAGCCCGGGCACGGTGCTGTACGCGCCCCACACCGTGGCATTCCAATCCATCTGCGCTTTGTTGCGCGTGTACGGCGCGACGCTGACCTCCGGGTCGGGGTTGACGGTGAAGACCGCGCAGTTGCCGCCGTTGTTGCACCAGGGCGCGGCCGTGGCGTCGTAGCGATAGCGGCCGGCTTCGTCGAAACTGCCCGCGCTGAGGGTCGCCTCGGCCATTTGCTGCTCCCACCCACTGCCGTTGAGATACTGATTCTGCAGATAGGCCAACACCTGGTTGTAGTCAGTGTTGTTGACGTTCGGATCGCTGATCGCCATCCAGTACGACCAGGGTTCCGAGACGTAGCGCAGGGTGCTGACGCCAACGCTGTCATCGAATGGAACCTGCGTGAGATCGCCCTCGTGGTAGACGATGTGAAAATCTTGCAGGTTGGGGATGGCGTCGAGATCGGAAAAGGCGACCCAGATGCCTTCGCCGCCCGGCGGTGTGCGCCGCGTGAACAGGGCGGGCAGGGCGTCGTAGTAACGTTGCGCGGCCGCGCGCATGCCGTTGACGCCGGCGTTCACGCTGTGGCGGTAGATCAAGAAACGGAACGAAGCGCGGCTCGGATTGAGGCTGGCGTCCGCGGCAAGGCCGAGGTCGAAGGCGAGATAGAACTGGCGGGTGACCGGATTCTGCGCCAGGCGCGCCTGGCGCGGCGCGTCGAGAGGGAAAGCCAGGCTCAAGCCGGCCGCGGATGAACCAGGCGCGGTGACGGCCGACCAGGGGGTGCGGCTGAAGGGGCCGTCGCTCCAGCCGTCGGACGTGGTGTTGCGGAATTCGGCCGCGCCGGCAATGGGCCGGCCGTTGCGCAGGGAATCGCCCCAGGTCCAGCCGCTGGCGTCGAAGGGCAGGGCAAAGTAGAGGGTGATGGCGCGATCCAGGCCGCTGGTATCGCCCAGGTCGCCGCTGATGTCCAGGCGGTCGTTGGCGGCGGTCAGCGTGGCGGTCAGGGTCAGGCCCAGGGCGGGCAGGCTGGCCGTTTGCTGCAAGGCGCCGCCCGCCTGGCTGACCGCGCCGCCAAAGTGAACGAAGTCAGAACCGTTGGCCACATCGCGCACGAAGAAGCCGCCGGTGTAGGCGCGACCGGGCGGGACGAGCGCCGCGCCGTCGAGGGTGAGGGCCGCGACCGCGCCGCCGGCCTGGGTGAGCGACAGGTCGAGACCATCGCCGGCGCTCAGGTTCAGGAGCGGCTGGCCGCTGAGGTCGGGTGGCGTGGACGGCGCGGCGACGAGCACGTCATCGAACACGGCCAGTTCGGTGGGCAGGGTTTGCAGGGTCAGGTCGTCGAACCAGACCGAGCCGGTGTATTCCCAGCGCAGCAGGAGGTAGAAGAAGACGGTTTTGATCGGCTTGGTCGGCAGGACGTAGCTTTCCTGGTATTCCCAATCGTGCGTGCCGGCGGCAAAGGTGACCACCTGGCCCCAGAGCCAGGTGTTGTCGGTGTAGAGGATGTCGAGGTAGACGGAGTAGGCGTAGCCAGGCTGGCCGGTGAGGTTGGCGGCGCGACTCCAGCCGCCAAAGTAGAGCGGCTGCGCGGCGACCTGGTTGAGCTGCACGACCTGCGACGCGCCGCGTTCATCGCCGGCGCTGGCGTTGGTCAGGCGGATGGAGCGACCGCCGCTGTGCGCAACGGCCGCATCCACGGCGTAGCCCTGCCCATACGGCGCCCAGTGGTCCGCGCTGCCCGCGCTGCCGCTCTCCAGGCTGGGGTTGAGGAGGAGGTTGGGTTGGCCGGGCGGGCCAGGCGCCACCGTCTCCAGCACGGTCCAGCCGTCCGCAGGCGCGCCCGGCGCGGCGTGGGCGATCCCGCTTGCGCTGCCGTTTTGCATGCAAACCAGGCTGATGACGCCGAACAGCAGCCAGATGGCGGCGTTGAGGAAGAACAACCACCGCGCGGCGGCGGCAGCATGGAATCTGGCAGATCTGCCCTGCGGATCAGCAGCTTGCATGGGTTTCACCTACCTCTCTGTTTCAGGCTCTCATCTGGTAACTGCTCACCCTGCAAGTTGATTTGGACAGGATGAACAGGATGAACAGGATTCTTGCTCTGTGGTGTGCAAAACTACCGCCACGAGAGTTCGAATATCCTGTCAATCC
>JAYRVL010000088.1:0-11780 GCA_041918575.1 Anaerolineae bacterium
ACCTCCACGGCGACACAGTCGTTGCTCGATGATCTGTTGGAGGCGGATCTGTCACCCGCGTGTTGCACTTCATTTCCGCATCCGATCGCGCGACTTGATCGGTCAGGCGGCCGCCCGTGGCAACCTGGCCATTCTTGATTTTCACCTGGGCGACCTGCTTGCTGCACGAGAGGGGCACCTGGCGGCGCTCGCATTGGAAGAGGAGTTGGGCAATCGGCCGGGCATGTGCGCAACCGAGTTCAACCTGGGAGAGGTGTTTTTTGCCTGGGAGAATGGGCGGAGGCCCAGGCCCATTACGACCAAGCCCTGACCCTCGCCCACGACAGTGGGCAACGTGGGATGGCGGCGCGCAGTCATCTTGGCCTGGCGGAACTGCACCTGACCCTGGAAGACCGGGAAGCGGCGGGCGCTCATCTGCAGGCGTCACGGGCGTTGCAGGATGAACTCAACACCGCACGCTTGCAGAGCGACACCTATCGTGTGCAAGCGGCACTTTTGCTGGCATGGCAGCAAGCGCCTGCCGCGGCCGCCTGGATCGAGCAGCCACTGAGCGCGGCGCAGGCCACCGGGCAGACCGTCGCCAGCCTGCGCGGCCAACGTGTGGCCGCGCAGGTGCAAGCGGCGCAGGAGAATGATTGCTCCGCAGAGACGTACCTGGACAAGGCGCTTACCTGGAGTCGGTCGTTGCACAGTCGCCTGGAAGAGGCAGAGACCCTGCTCATGCGAGCAAGAATCCAGGCGACTCACGGAAATCTACCTGAGGTCGCGACGACGGCTGCATCCGCCGCCATGCTTTATCGGGGCATGGAAGCCAGCGTGCGCGTCACGATCTGTCGGCAAATCGGTTCGGCTAGGTCATGACAATGGAGTTATCAGTGCCCTGTACGTTTGGCTGGTAGGCGTCTGCGCTCCAATCGTTGTGCCAATCGGTGCCGTTCACCAGGTAGCGAAACTGGTACTGGCGGCCGGCTTCCAGTTCCAGGGTAACCCGCCAGATGGCGTCGGTGTGGTCCTGGGTCAGGAAATCATGCTGTTTGTCCCAGTCGTTGAACTCACCCACCAGGGCCACGCGCTCAGCCCATACCGTCGAGGGCAGCTCGAACGTGACACGTAGGAATCCGGGGCGGGAAGATGGTGACTTTCGGATCATAATGGCGTATCCACAAGGTTGATTTTGGATGCACAGACCTGCTTTCATTATACAGGAAATACAGGAACTTGACGAAAACCACAACCTCCTGTAGAATCGCCCCATCTGCGACCAGTTCCGCAGCATGACGTGACCGCAGGTATTGTAACTTCCGAAGTCCGCTGGGCTTCGGAAGTCTGTTGTAAGACACCGGACGAGTAGTGGGCTAAGCTGTGTTCGAAACACTAACCGAAAAACTGCAGGTGATTTTCGACAAATTGTCGAGCCAGGGCCGCCTGACCGAAGCGGACGTAGACAAGGCGCTGCGCGAGGTGCGCATGGCCCTGTTGGAAGCTGATGTCAATTTCAAGGTGGTCAAGGCGTTCGTGGCGCGCATCCGCGAGCGGGCCGTGGGCGCCGAGGTGATGCAAAGCCTCACCCCTGCGCAGCAGGTGGTCAAGATCGTACACGAGGAACTGATCACCATGCTGGGTACGCCCGGCAAGCTGACGATGGCCTCCAACCCGCCTACCGTCATCATGATGGTGGGCCTGCAAGGCTCTGGTAAAACCACCACCGCGGCCAAACTGGCCCTGCGTTTGCGCAAGGCCGGCCAACGCCCGTTGCTGGTGGCCGCCGACACCTACCGGCCGGCCGCGATCACGCAGTTGGAAGTGCTGGGCAGGCAGTTGGACATCCCGGTGTACAGTGAGGGCGACCGGGTGTCACCGCCGCAGATTTGCGCCAACGCGCTGCAACGGGCCAAAGAGGGCGCGTACAACGTGGTGATCCTGGATACGGCCGGCCGCCTGCAGATTGACGACGCCATGATGGCCGAGTTGGAACAGGTGAAGGCGCGCACGAAGCCCAACGACATCTTGCTCGTGGTGGATGCCATGACCGGGCAAGAAGCGGTGCGCGTGGCCGAAGGTTTTCATCAGCGTGTGGAGATTACCGGCCTGATCCTGACCAAGGTGGACGGCGATGCGCGCGGCGGCGCGGCGCTTTCCATTCGTGAAGTGACCGGCGTGCCCATCAAATTCCTGGGTATAGGTGAAAAGACCGATGCCCTGGAACCGTATCATCCAGACCGGCTGGCGTCGCGTATCCTGGGCATGGGCGATATGCTGACCCTGATCGAAAAGGCCGAGTCTTCCCTGGACAAGACCAAGGCCGAGGCGATGGGCAAGCGCCTGCTCAAGGGCGATTTCGATCTGGAGGACTTCCTCAATCAGATGCGTGAAGTCAAGAAGCTGGGGCCGCTCAGCCAACTGCTCGACATGATTCCGGGCATGTCGCGTGTCAGCAAAGATATTTCCCCGGAAGTGACCGATGGGCAGATGAAGACCATCGAAGCGATGATCTGCTCGATGACCGTATCCGAGCGCCGTGATCCTGACCTGATCAACGGGAGTCGCAAGCGACGCATCGCGCGCGGATCAGGCGTCACCGTGGCCCAGTTGAACGATCTCCTCTCGCAATTCCGGCAGATGCAGCGCCTGATGAAACAGATGTCGGGCCAGCGGCGCGGCCGCGGTGGATTGCAGGGGCTTTTGGGAATGTTGCGTTAGGCAGTACGCTGCTAAGGGTAGAAAAGGAGTTCGAGAGAAACATGGTTCGTATTCGGTTGCGCCGTATGGGCGCCAAAAGACAGCCAACTTATCGTATCGTCGTTACCGATAGTCGCTCTCCGCGCGATGGTCGCTTCATCGAGGCCCTGGGCTATTTCAACCCACGGACCGAGCCGGAGACCGTTGTGCTCGATAATGAGCGTGCAAGCTATTGGATCGGCGTTGGCGCTCAGCCTTCGGAAGCCGTGGCTCGTGTCCTGTATCGCCAGGGCGTGTTGACGACGGCGCCGTGGGAAGCGTGACCAGCGCTGACTCAGGAGAGTCGGGCATGAAAGAACTGATCGAGTATGTTGCGCGCGGGCTGGTGGATGAGCCAGAACAAGTGCGGGTGCGCGAGTATGGCACGCCCCAGGAAGTCAGCCTGGAACTGCACGTCGCGCCATCTGACATGGGTCGCATCATTGGCAAGAGTGGGCGCGTGGTCAACGCCATGCGCATCCTGTTGCGGGTAGCGGCTGTGCGCCGCGGCAAACGGGCCTCCCTGGAAGTGCATTAGCCGGTCAGTTGCCCATGCCCCGCGGGGCGCGAGCATGAATGGCCGCTAGAAACAAAGGACGAACCCGTCTAATTCGTCCTTTGTTTTTTTACCTGTGTTGATACCAGCCAGATGAAACCCACTTTGCCAACACCCACACCACTGCCTCCGGCGGACTCCGTCGCGCCCGCATACATCGTTATCGGGCGGATTTTGCGCGCCCATGGGTTGAAGGGCCAGGTGACGGTCAGTTTCGAGACGGCCTGGCCGCAGCGCTTTCTCACCATGCCGCGCGTGTTTGTGGGCGACGCCAACCTGCCTGTCGGCGTTGCCGCCGTGCGCCTGACCCCGCGGCACGCGCTGCTCAGCTTGATCGGCGTGGAAACGCGCCGCGACGCTGAGAATTTGACCGGACAATGGGTGAAACTGCCCGCGGCCGAAGCGGCGCCCCTGGGCGAGGGCGAGTTCTTCGTCCACCAGGTGGTGGGGCTGACGGTGGTGACCCGCACGGGCGAGGTGATCGGCCGCGTGCAGGATGTGCTCTTCACCAACGCCAACGATGTTTACGTCATCCAAACCCCAACCGGCGAACTATTGCTGCCGGCCGTGGAGGATGTCATCCATGAGATTGCGCCGGCCGAGGGTCGCATGGTGGTCAGCGTACCGCCCGGCATCGGCTGAATGCAGGCTTGCATTGGGGGGCCGATATGTCCGATTTACGCTTCTGGCTTGGCTTCAACAGCGTAGCCGGCATTGGGCCGGCGCGCTTGCGTGCGCTGCTCGATTTTTTCGGCAGCATCGAACAGGCCTGGCACGGTTCGATCAACGACCTGCGCGAGGCCGGGCTGGATCGCCGTTCGCTGACCAACCTGGTGGAGGCGCGGCAGCGGTTTGATCTCGATCAGATGCTGCGCCGGCTGGAGCAGAGCGGCGCACATGCCCTGACCTGGGACGATGAGGGTTACCCGACCAGCCTGCGCACGGTGTACGATCCGCCGCCGCTGCTCTTCGTCAAAGGCGCCATCAGCGCGGACGATGCCTGGAGCGTAGCGGTGGTGGGGACGCGCAACCCCACGGCCTACGGTCGCGAGGTGGCGCGGCAGCTTTCCGCCGACCTGGTGCGCAATCGGGTCACGGTGGTCAGCGGCCTGGCGCGGGGCGTGGATGCCCAGGCCCACCGCGCCGCGTTGGATGGCGGCGGCCGCACCCTGGCTGTCTTGGGCTGCGGCGTGGATGTGCTCTATCCGTATGAGCACCGGCGCCTGGCGCAGGAGATTTGTGAGCGGGGCGCGCTCATCTCCGATTATCCGCTGGGCACGCTGCCCGAGGCGAGCAATTTTCCGCCGCGCAACCGCATCATCAGCGGCTTGTCGTTGGGTGTGGTGGTGGTGGAAGCGGGCGCGACCAGCGGCGCGCTGATCACCGCGCAGTTTGCCCTCGAGCAGGGGCGTGAAGTGTTTGCGGTGCCCGGTTCGATTTTGCAGCGCAACAGCGAGGGCGCGAATCGGCTGATTCGCGATGGCGCACGGCCTGTACTGGGCGTGGAGGACATCCTGCAAGAGTTGAACCTGAAGCAGGTGGCGCAGCAGGCCGAGGCGCGCACCCTCTTTCCGACGGATGAAACCGAGGCCCTGCTGGTCAAGCACCTGACGAGCGAGCCGCGCCACATTGATGATGTGGCCCATGCCGCGGGCCTGCCGATGGCAACCGCGGCCAGCACGCTGACGCTAATGGAACTAAAAGGGCTGGTGCGCCAGGTAGGCGGTATGAGCTACGTCCTGGCCCGCGACACCCGTCTGCGCGATGGCTAAGGTCATCTGGGCAGTTACGATCTTTCTTGGAGTTGTTTGTCATGTCTGACGATTCAGTCACATCTCCCGCACCCGCGTTGGAGGCATTTTGTTTCAAGTGCCGCACCAAACGCGCGATTCAGAACCCGCAGGCTGAGTTCAATGGCCGCGGCCAGCCGATGACGCGCGGTGTTTGCCCCGTCTGCGGCACATCCTTGTTCCGGATGGGCGAAACAGCCGGCCATGCCGGGCTGGAACGACCCGCGCTGGTGAAGCGGGAAAAGCCAGCGCAGCCGCCCCCCGCCGCACCCGCCGGCCCCACATCGGCGCCTGCCCGCCTGCCGGACGACGCCAGCGCCTACTGCGTGAAGTGCAAGACGCGGCGGCCGCTGGGCGAGGCGCAGGCGGTCTTTACCGCGCGCGGCACGGCCGCGGTGCGCGGGGTCTGCCCGGAGTGCGGCACGGCGCTCTTTCGCATGGGCGATGCGCCCGGCCATGCCGGTTTGGTCAAACCGACGCCGGCGCAGATCAAGGCGGCCGCGCGCAGCTAGGCGGTTGCGCAGCGCCAGGCGGACCAGGCCGCGACCCGCGCCGGCCAGAAGGCCGCCGCGGCCCAGACCACCGGGTCAACCAGGTCTGGCGCCGCCAGCAAGTCCACCACCGCCGACAAGCCCGGCGCAGCCGGCCGCACCCGCCTGGTGATCGTGGAGTCGCCCGCCAAGGCCAAGACCGTGGAGCGCATCCTCGGCCGCCACTATCGCGTGCGCGCTTCGGTGGGTCATGTGCGCGATCTGCTGCGTTCACAGCTTTCGGTGGACACCGAGAAAGATTTCCGCCCCACTTACCGCGTGCCCAACGAGAAGAAGGAACTGGTCAAGCAGATCAAGGCTGATGCCGGTCAGGCCGGCCAGATTTTCCTGGCGACAGACCCGGACCGCGAGGGCGAGGCCATCGCCTGGCACCTGATGGAAGCCGCGGCCATCAATCCGGCGCGGGTGCAGCGCGTGGTGTTTCATGAGATCACGCCGGCCGCGGTGCGCGCGGCGTTCGATCACCCGCGCGACCTGGACATGGACCTGGTCAACGCGCAGCAGACGCGGCGCATCCTCGATCGCCTGGTGGGCTACAAGATCAGCCCGCTGCTGTGGAACCGCGTGCGCAGTCGCACCTCGGCCGGCCGCGTACAGTCGGTGGCGGTGCGCCTGGTGGTGGAGCGCGAGCGCGAGATTCAGGCGTTTCGGGCCGAAGAATACTGGACCATCGAGGCGGACCTGGCGCAAAAGCTGGCGGCCGGCAAACGATCGCCCAAAGAGCGCCCCGGTTTTCGGGCGCGGTTGGCGCGCGTGCGGGGCGAAGAGGCCAACCTGACAAACGAGGCCGACACGATGGGGATCGTGGCGGGGCTGGAGAAATCGAACTACCAGGTGAACAAGGTCAAGCTGGGCGAACGGCGCCGCAAGCCGGCCCCGCCGTTTACCACTAGCACATTGCAGCAGGAAGCCTCCCGCCGCCTCTCTTTCACGGCCCGCCAGACCATGGCCAATGCGCAGATTTTGTACGAAGGAGTGGCTTTGGGGCCGTTGGGCGACGATGGCAACGTGGGCCTGATCACTTACATGCGCACCGACAGCACCAACGTGGCCGAAGCCGCGCAGAGCCAGACGCGTGATTTCATCCGTGAACGGTACGGCGCCGAGTACGTGCCGGAGACGCCGCCCCAGTACAAGACCCGCGCGAAGGGCGCGCAGGAGGCGCATGAGGCGATCCGCCCTACTTCTGTGCTGCGCACGCCGGAGCAAGTGCGACCGTATCTCAAGCGCGAGCTGTTCCGCCTGTACGAGTTGATCTGGCAGCGCTTCGTGGCCAGTCAGATGGAGCCGGCCCTGATGGACACCGTCAGCGTGGACATCGAAGCCGGGCCTACGGCGGAGGAGCGGCCCTATCTGCTGCGCGCCACGGGTGTGCGGGTGCGTTTTCCTGGTTTCCTGGTGGTCTACGAGGAGTCGCGCGACGAAGACGCCCTGGCCGACAGCGATGAGCGCTGGCTGCCCCCGCTGCAAGAGGGCGAGTGGCTCGATCTGCTGCGCCTGCTGCCCGAACAGCACTTCACGCAGCCGCCCCCGCGCTACACCGAAGCGACGCTGGTGCGCGCGCTGGAGGAAAACGGCATCGGTCGTCCCAGCACCTACGCGCCGATCATCTCGACCATTCAGCAGCGAGGCTACGTGGAGCGGCGGGAGAAGCGCCTGTTCCCCACCGATCTGGGCTTCGTGGTGAACGACCTCCTGGTCAAGCACTTCCCTGACATCATTGATGTGGGCTTCACCGCGCAGATGGAAGAGCATCTCGACCGCATTGCCGATGGCGAGGAGGCCTGGGTGCCTGTGCTGCGCCGCTTCTGGGAGCCGTTCGCCCACAGCCTGGCGCAGGCCGAGGCCGGCATGGAGCAGGTGCAGGTGGACAATGAGCCAACCGGCGAGCTGTGCGAACGCTGCGATCATCCGCTGGTGTTCAAGCATGGGCGTTTTGGCCGCTTCATTGCCTGCAGCAACTTCCCAACCTGTCGCAACACCAAACCGATCCTGGTCAAGGTGGGGGTGGCCTGCCCGCAGTGTAGCGGTGAGTTGGTGGAGCGCAAGACGCGGCGCAATCGCCTTTTCTACGGCTGCGTCAATTACCCCAAGTGTGATTTCAGCAGTTGGACGCGGCCGCTGCCCACGCCCTGCCCGCAGTGCGGCGGCCTGCTGACCGCGGCCACCAAGACGACCGCCAAATGTATTCGCTGCGGCGCGGTGACGCCCATCGCTGAAGAAGCCGCCAATTGACATGATGGATGGGATGGATGAATGGAGAACAAGAGAGATGTCCGATCGTTTGACACGCTTGCGCGCCGCGTCGAAGGCGCATGAACTCGACGCCTGCCTGATCAACGAAGCCAACAATCGGCGCTACCTCAGCGGTTTCACCGGCTCCAATGGCTGGCTGTTCATCACCGCGGACAGCGCCACGCTCATTACCGATGGCCGCTACATCGAGCAGGCCGGGCGCGAGTGTCCGGGGTTCAATGTCATCAAGATCGCACGCGGGGAGGATGTGGAAGGCTTTCGGCGCTTGCTGGAGCCGTTCCTGCACAAACGGGTGGCGCTGGAGTCAGACCATGTCACGTTGGCGCAGTGGCGGCGCTGGTTCCAGCCGCTCGCCATTGATTGGGCTTTCACGACCGGCCTGGTGGAAGGACTGCGCAGCCAGAAGGAGGCCGGCGAATTGGCGGCCATTCAGGCGGCCGCGCAGTTGGCCGATGCGACGATGGCCTACGCCTACACGGCGGCGAAGCCGGGCATGACCGAGGCCGAGCTGGCCTGGCGCCTGGAGGTTTTCCTGCACGAGCACGGCGCGCACGGCCCGGCGTTCGAGATCATCGTGGCCAGCGGGCCGAACAGCGCGCTGCCCCATGCGCGGCCCACCGAGCGCGTCATCGAGGCCGGCGAACCGCTGACGATTGACCTGGGCGCACGCCTGCCCAACGGCTACCACTCCGACCTGACGCGCACGTTCTGCCTGGGCCAGCCCAAGAGCGATACGTTCCACGCGGTCTATCAGGCCGTGGCTGCCGGGCATCAGCACGCGGCGGCGCATCTGCGCCCTGGCCTGACCGGCGCGGAGGCGGATCGGCTGGCGCGCGCGGTCATCGAGCAGGCTGGTTTTGGCGACAAATTCGTCCATTCGCTGGGACATGGCGTGGGCCTGGCCGTGCATGAGCAGCCATCGCTAGGGCCGCAGAGCCAGGATGTGCTCCAGGTGGGCAACGTGGTCACCGTCGAGCCGGGCATCTACCTGCCGGGTTGGGGCGGCGTGCGTATCGAAGACCTCTTCTTCATGCGTGCAGACGGCGCCCAGCGGCTCAGCCACGCGCAGGAAATCGCGGTGCTCGGCTAGTAGATGTGGGCCGAAGTGTCCCCACGGTTGGTAGTAACGACTTCAGTCGTTCCGCAGCGTTGCCAACGACTAAAGTCGTTACTACGAACCCTGGCTGCACCTACGCCGCAGTGTACTAGTGGCCCACTTGGCATGCTTATAGCCATTACCTGAGCGTAAACAATGGCTATGTTCATGTCAAACGGCCCACTAGAAGCTGTTATGCACTTACTTAAGACTGCAGGTGCATCACAGATTCTAGCAATTGTTCGTTCGAAACGCCGACAGACGCATGGAGTTGTACCAGCTTCCACGCTTCATCTTCTTGGTGAAAGACGGCACTCCAGCGAGGCGAGACTTGCCTGCCATCTGGCAGGGTCAGCGTAGGGCGCGCCAGTCCCCAGCCGACTGATCCTTCCTGGTACGCCTCAACTTCTCCAAGCGAGGCCTTCACCACGCCTCCCATCGCCTTCACTTCTTCTCTTAGAAACTCAGCCACTTTCTCACCTTCCAACACCTCACTAGGGTCAGTGCCGACAAGGCGAACCCCATCTTTGCGAGAGATATGGCGATCGGTCCAAGAGGGATCCCCTCTGCTTACCGATTCGAACCAGCCTGCGATAATGTTGCGCAATTCGGTTGATGCTTGCATGTCAGTCTCCTTTGTTGGTCTCGTTTGCATGAAATGGATGATGTGGACAATTTGGATTATAAGGTATTGGGTGTTGATGTTCCAGACCAAATGCCGTTCAACTTTTGCTCATTTGCTACTCGTCTCACGGCGGTGTTTGGTTTCATCATGGCGCTGATGCGCGCCGTCCAACGGTCGGTGTGACCTACGCCTTTCCCAATTCTATGACAAAGCAGCCTGAGGCTTTGCTGCCAGGTCGCTTGCCCAGGCGCGGATCGCCTTCCAGTTCCGCAGGTCGCTAGTGGGCGCCCCGTGAAGGGAGCTAGCCGGCAGACCAGTGCAACCAGTGCAAGGCCCAAGCATCAGCCCCGCACGCCCGCGGTGAAAAATGCGGTGTACGTGTGGAATTTCTGTCGCCGTTGGGCCTCTTTTGACAATCTCCGCCCGTCCCTGTACCATTAGGTCACGGCGCTGGTAAACCGGGCGCCGTGACGTCTGAACTGACCATTTCCATGATTGAGGTGACTATGACAACTTCACGCGCGCTCACCGCCATCGTTGCCGTTGGGGGTAACTCGCTGATTGCAGACAGCCAGCATCAGAAGGTTGAAGATCAATGGGACGCGGTGCGTACGACCGCGACGCACATTGCCGGCATGATCGAGCGCGGCTGGAACCTGATCGTGACGCATGGCAACGGCCCCCAGGTAGGGTTCATCCTGCGCCGCAACGAGCTGGCGAGCCGTGAGGTGCATACGACTCCGCTCGACCTGATCGGCGCGGATACGCAGGGCGCGATCGGTTACATGCTGGCGCAGGCGCTGGACAACGAGTTTCACCGTCGCCAGATCAGGCGCCAGTGCGTGGCGGTGGTGACCCAGGTGGTGGTGGATGCGGACGATCCTGGCTTCAAGAATCCGACCAAGGGCATTGGCGGTTTCACCGATGAGGCCAGCGCGCGGCGCTTCGAGGCCGAAGGGTGGATCGTACAGGAAGATGCCGGGCGCGGCTGGCGCCGCGTGATCGCGTCGCCGATTCCGCGGCGCATCGTGGAGCTGGACGCGATCCGCGGCCTGGTGGACATGGGCTATGTCGTGATCAGCGTGGGCGGCGGCGGCATCCCGGTGTTCGAGAATCACAAAGGGGAACTGCGCGGCTGCGTCGGCGCGATGGGCGCGGTGATTGACAAGGACCGGGCCAGCGGTCTGCTGGCGGCCGAGCTGGGCGTTGATCTGTTGCTGATCTCGACCGGCGTGGAGCAGGTTGCGATCAACTTCAACAAGCCGAACCAACAGTGGTTGGATCGTCTGACCCTGGCGGAGACGAAGCGCTATTACGCGGAAGGGCATTTCCTCAAGGGCAGCATGGGGCCAAAGATCGAAGCTGCCATCGAGTACCTGGACAAGACGCCGCACGGCAAGGCGCTCATCACCAACCCGGAGAACATCGAACGCGCGCTTGCGGGCGATACTGGCACCTGGATCGTGCATCAAGCAGAATGACGTGCCTGGAATCGTGTCATTGCCCTTGACATGGACAGGGCCATGTGTTATGCTTGATCTGTCTCAAGATTGACTGCCAGGAGCGCCATCATCAACATGCAGCGAGAACGTGTTGCCGACAACATTTGGGTCTTTACCAGCAGCCTCTTTGCCCAGGTCACGGCCGGGGTTATTTTCACCAGCGAAGGCGCGGTGGTTATTGACACCCTGCCCTATCCGAGCGAAGCGCGTGAGATGCGTGATTTTGCACGCAGCCGCTCGCAGGGCAGCCGCGGCATCCGCTATGTGGTCCTGACCCATTCCCATGCCGATCACATCTACGGCGCGTATCTGTACCCCGAAGCCGAGGTGATCTCACACCGGCGCTGCCGCGACCTGATGCGACGCCATGCGGAGCAGGGGCTGCGCGAGGCGCGTGAGCATGCGCCCGAGTTGAACGAGGTGCAGATTCGCATGCCCGGCATGGTCTTTCAGGAGGAGATGACGATTCGCCTGGGCGGCCGCACGATCGTTCTCAACGAGTCGCCGGGCCACAGCGCAGACGTGGTCAACGTGCTCATCAAAGAGGACAAGGTGTTGTTTGCCAGCGACACGGTGATGCCTGTGCCCTACATCGTCGGCGGCGACGCGCAGGCCATGATCAGATCGCTCGAAGCCATTGGCGACCTGGGCCTGGAGAACATCGTGCAGGGACATGGCGAGGTTCT
>JAYRVL010000089.1:0-3292 GCA_041918575.1 Anaerolineae bacterium
CGGGTTAGCAGTTCCCATACTTGTATCGCTTTTGTATCGGTCAGGGGCTTGACACGCGGGCGTTTTTGGGGTTTACTATCGGTAGCCATCATTGGGTAATTTCCAGAACCTGTGGCACGTTAGGCGCCGTCTCCAAAATGGCGCAGCAGTGTATAGAGGACATATGAACGCTTTCAATGGTAGACAGATCTCTGCGCTCTCTTCTGATCGGTTGTACCGTGTGTTTTTCGATCAGGGCGAGGCCTTCTTCATCCAGATCGGTGGCCAAAGTTTTGGGCAGGCAATCGCCGTCCAATTCGGCGTGCTGGGTGTGTTGATTTATGCTCCCTTCCAACGCCGAGCACAAGCGAAACTCGAGGCCAAGATCAGAGACCTCGAGATGCAGCCGCCGAGCGCGCTCCTGGCCGCGGGGAAGCATAACTTCCGCGCGTTTGTTACGGACTTCGAGAGTTCCAGCCTGCAGGCCGCCCCTGCGCTTGGTGGTCACGGTCGGCACCTGGGACGTTGGGTTCTGCAGTTGCGCGGGCAGAAGCCAATGACCCTGCAATTGGAGACCGAAGATGATATGCGCCGCGCCTTCGAGACACTCCCGCCCGCCATCAGCACGCACGTCAACCAGGTGGCGTGGGATACCGCCAAGAGCAAGTTCGTCAAGACCGCGTGGCAGCTGTACGCGTACCGTATGTTGACTGAGAACGCCTGCGCCAAAAGACAGCTTGGCGTTGGTGGCGGTGAGGAAACCAGGCGGGGCTTGCCGGCGTGAGCCTCGGTTCGCCGTCTGTCAAATGTCGCACGAAACTGTCTCACTGATGAGCCCGCGTAATTGATTCTTGGAGTGCGCCGGCTACGGCCAAGGATGCATAATGGCGGCTGAACCCGTCCAAAAAAGGAGTGACTTTCAAAACCAGCCCCAAAAAGCTCGCAAAAGGCTCATTTCTAGCACGTTTGTCTTACGGTGGGTTGTGACCACGTCGTCATTCACCAACCCATCGATCTGTCTAACGGAAATGCCGCAAACTTTCAGGCGCGGTTCCCTACTCCGCCTTCGCCAATTGACCACGCGCAGAGGCGGCAAAAGACGACGTTATTTGGGGACAGGCACGCGTACCGCCGTTGGCGGAAGTTTCCACTGGGGCCTCAAGCCGACCCGCGGGACTAGCGCCTAACCAGCCGCTGCAGTTGACGACTCCCGACTCAAGCCGTACGGTAATAATCTGTATCACCTTTGTATCGGTCATGGGCTTCCAATCGAGAGTTCCGTTGTTTACTTGCTTGATAACAGAATCGACAGGAGATACACACCATGTTCAAGTATTCTCCCAGCGGCAACCCCGCCTTACTGGGCTTTGTGACGTTGTCTGCTGTGTTGCTCATTCAGACCTTTCACTCGTCTGAGCACGTGGCGCAGATGGTGCAGCGCTATGTCCTACATCTCAATCGCGCGCCTGGGCTGCTGGGCGCATGGTTCGACCTGGAGTGGGTCCATCTGATCTACAATACGGCGCTCCTGGTCGCCCTGATAGCTGTGGTGGTCGTCTATCGCCGCAACCCTGGCATGTGGCGCCACAGCGATCTGGCCGTGACGATGCTGTATTTTGTGCTCATCTTTCAGGGGTACCACACATTGGAGCACGTGGTGCGCGTGAGTCAGTATCTCCAGCACGTGCCGATCCCAACGCCCGGCATCCTTGGCCGATTGTTTCCCATCCTGGAACTGCACTTTTGGTTGAATGCTGTAGTCACCATCCCCATTCTAATGGCCTACCTGGGGTTCCAGCCCTGGCGTCCATTCCTACACCGGCCAACCGTGGCGGCACCCACAGCTTGACGAGGAAATCGCTATGCTCTACTCGACCCTACTCCACGCCGGCGAACAGGGTTCGCTGGGCGTTGTCGTCATCATCTTTTTGCTGGTAGCTGCGATCATCGCGCTACTGGCAGCGTTGCGCACCCCGCGCCTGCCCCAATACCAAGAGCGGGACCAATAGCGTCTCTCGCGTCCTGGAGGATGCCATGGATCATCTACCTGTCACACGTCCTCTTGCACAATGGATCATCGCCGGCATCTTGATCGCAAGCCTGCTGATCCTCTTCCTGGCCCTGCGCCTGCCCAAGGTCGCGTCGCTCCGACCCTCGGCGCGACGTTCGCCGTCGAAGCGCATTGGCCTCGTGCTGATCGCGCTGATTCTGATCCTGTCGGTGACCCTGATGTGGCCCGTCATGCGTCCGTCACCCCATGACCTGCGCAATTGGCGCTCTCTCGTGCCGGAGTGGATGGTCCAGGGTTTTGTGTTGACCGGTCTGGCCGCTGCGCCGCTGACCCCCATCAACCCGGACGTGTCTGGTGACGGCCAGGTGGATGTCGACGATGTCCAGCAGGTCGCCGCCTGCTGGATGCTCGCGCCCGGCACGCCTAGTTGCCGATCGGCGCTCGACCTCAACCACGACAGCGCCATCGACATGCTCGACATCAGCCTGGTGACCGGGGCTTGGGGGCGTTCTTTCACCCGGCTGGTGGAGAGCAGTCCCATGAACGGCGAGACCGGCGTGGGCATGTTGCGCGAGACGATCCTGCGTTTCAGCGCGCCGTTGGACTCAGCCGGCGTGATCGAATCCAATTTTGCCGCGCAGTTTGCCGGGCAGTCGATCGCGCGGCGCTTGTACCTGTCCGCCGACCTGAAGTCGGTGACGATTTTCTACGACCAGGTGCTGCCGGCCAGCGCGCGCGTGCGCGTGACGATCAACGGCGACGCCCTAGCTGACGCGCTGGGTTACGCCATTGACGTGGACGGCGACGGCGTACTCGGGGGCACAGGTATCATCGATTTTGACACGCTGACTCTGACCACGATCCCCGGCACCATTGTCTGTGGCCGCGTCTTTGCGTCGGAATTGGAACCCGTGCCAGGTGGCGGCTCGATCAACGTGCCGCTGGAAGGCGCCCGCGTCACCGTTGACGGCAGCAATGGGGCGATGGATGCCTTCAGCGACAACCAGGGCAACTTCTGCCTGGATCCTGCGCCGGCCGGCAACTTCTTCGTACACATCGACGGACGGGAGGCCACCAATCCCATCCCACCCGGTGGCTACTATCCTTACGTGGGGAAGGAGTGGCAGTCGACGCCTGGCCAGAGCTCGAACATCGGCGACATCTTCTTCAGCGCCGCCGACCAGAAGACCTCCGGCGACATGGCCGCCATTTGAAACAACCGGCCGCCATCCTCGAGCAGGACGAAGCGCATCTTCATCGGCGTGCCGTCGTCCGCCTTCTGCGTCGCGTCGCAGGTGACCG
>JAYRVL010000090.1:0-4868 GCA_041918575.1 Anaerolineae bacterium
CGTGCCGATAGTTTTGCACACCACAGAGCAAGAATCCTGTTCATCCTGTTCATCCTGTCCAAATCGGCCTGCAGGGTGAGCAGTTACCGGAGAACACAGAGTATCAGAAACTCTCCGTGTTCAGGCGATCTCGCCCGCGTACATTTTCACAATCGTGCCCAGGAACTTCAGCGCCTCTTCGGGGGCGCGCTGGAAGGCATTGCGACCCATGATCGAGCCGAAGCCACCGCCGTCGCGAATGGCGCGCACTTCATCGAAGACCTGCTCGTCGCCAGACTTGGCGCCGCCGGAGAAGATGACGATGCGCCGGCCATCGAACGCGCTCTGCACGATGTGGCGCACGCGCTCGGTCAGGGTGGCACGCGCAATCCCGTACTTCTCATAGACCTTTTTGGCCTCGGCCTGCTCCAGATAGTCGCTGGGCAGCTTGACCTTGACGATGTGTGCGCCCAACTGGCAGGCAATCTGCGCGGCGTAGGCATCCACGTCGAGTGCGGTCTCACCCTGCTTGCTGAGGTCGCCGCCGCGCGGGTATGACCAGACAACGACCGCCAGACCCACACTCTTGGCCTCGGCCGTCAGCTCACGCAACTGCTCGTACGCGGTGTTGCGGTAGACGGAGCCGGGGTAAATGGTGAATCCGATGGCCACGCAGCCCAGGCGCAGCGCATCATCCACACCAGCGGTGACGGCCGAAATCGGTTCGCTATCGCCGTGCAGCACATCATGGTTGTTGACCTTGAGGATCATTGGGATGTCGCCGGCATACTCGGCCGCGCCGGCTTCCAGGAAGCCCAACGGGGCGGCGTACGCGTTGAGGCCCGCGTCCACGGCTAACTGGAAGTGATAGAACGGGTTGTAGCCGGACGGGTTGGGCGCAAAGCTGCGCGCCGGCCCATGCTCGAAACCCTGGTCAACCGGCAGGATGACCATCTTGCCGGTGCCGCCAAGACGGCCATGGTTGAGAATGCGCGCCAGGTTCGTCTTGACGCCGGGATTGTCACTGGAATACCAACTGAGGATTTCACGTACTCGGTCTTTCATGAGGAAAATCGCCTCCCTTGAAAATGTGTTCTGCTATCCATGCGCCATTCTCATCAGCAGTGGTGAGCCGTGGCTCATAGACAACTCCTTGCCATGCTTCCAAATCAAAAAAGATAGAGGCCGCCAGCGGCCAAAGGACATGAGGCGCAGTGTATCAACCGCCCGCGCCTGCATCATCAGAGATAAGTATACCACCACTCGCAGTCTGGCGCCAAACGAAAATGCGCAATGTTAGGGGGACTTGGAAGGTGTCAACTGTCTTGAGAAAACCGTAGCCTTTCCAAATCTGACAAACACTTGCTGCGCGGTCGGTATCCTGATGTTACAGTAATTCCAGGAAGCGTTCTACATCTATTCGAGCTTGTTTTAGAATATGAGATAAGGTGGACCTCTTGACAGGACGGTGAGCGGGGACAGTGATCTTGAGTAATTCATCAGGGAGGTGTTTCTGAAGACGGATATGACTCCCCCGCTGACGGACAACTGTCCACCCATCTCGTTGTAAGGCTCTGATGATTTCGATATAGGAGAGACTGGGAACTTTCACAACTCAATTTCCTTCACAAGCACCTGACCTTCGAACACCCAATCGTCTTCGACTGGCTCCAAATAAAGTTCGATCGCCTCTTCGATATTCCTCAAGGCATCTTCCACGGTGTCGCCTTCGCTAATACATCCAGGAAGTGATGGAATAAGAGCAGTGAAGCCACCCTCGTCGCTAGGTTCAAGCACAACTTTGAAGCGCATGTTATCATCTCCTCTTTTCTACGAGCTGCTATCACTTGATGATGCCGCCATGTTTACCAGTGATTGATCTTACCATATGTTCGCCAAAACCCAAAGCATCGCAAATTCTTTCGATCCGATTGTCAGCCTCTGCAATGTGTGTTAGAATTGGCCCTGGGTGTGGAGCTTCTTTCCTCCCGTCAAGATGACGAATAGGGCAGGATTCAAGGGAAGAATTGAATGAACGGTGGTCGAATCATCGCCGATGTGCTGAAGGCGCAGGGCGTGACCTTTCTTTATACGCTGGTCGGCGGGCACATTTCGCCCATCCTGGTGGCCGCCCAGCAGCAGGGCATCCGTGTGGTGGATGTGCGCCATGAGGCCACCGCGGTCTTCGCGGCCGATGCCACCGCGCGCCTGACCGGCATCCCCGGCGTGGCTGCGGTGACGGCGGGTCCGGGCGTCACCAACACGCTGACCGCGCTCAAGAACGCGCAGATGGCGCAGTCGCCCGTGGTGCTGCTGGGCGGCGCCGCGCCGACTGCGCTGCGGGGTCGCGGCGCACTGCAAGATATGGATCAGATGGCGCTGCTGCGCTCCGTGGTCAAATGGTCGGCCGCGGCGCGCCGCGTGCGTGACCTGGCGCCCGTGCTGCACACCGCCTTCGAACAGGCGCAGAGCGGCGTCCCCGGCCCGGTCTTTGTGGAATGCCCGATTGATCTGCTGTACGCCGAACCGGTGGTGCGCAACCTCTACGGCGCGCAGCGCGGGGGCCGCAGCCTGGCCGGCCGTCTGCTGCAGGCCTACCTGCGCTGGCATGTCAACCGCCTGTTTGCCGGCGTGCCGGCCAACCCGGTGCAGGCGCTGCGGCCGATCTCACCGGCGCTGCCTGCCGCGGAACAGGTCGCGGCCGCGGCCGCGGCGCTGCAAAAAGCGCGGCGCCCGCTCATCCTGATCGGCAGCCAGGCCCTGCGGACGCCCAATCAGGCCGCCGACCTGGCGCAGGCGTTGACCGCCATCGCCGCGCCGGTCTACCTGTCCGGCATGGCGCGCGGCCTGCTCGGCCGTGACCATGCCCTGCACCTGCGCCACAAGCGCCGCGAAGCCCTCAAGGAGGCGGACCTGGTGCTGCTGGCCGGCGTGCCCTGCGATTTCCGCCTCGATTACGGCAATCAGATCAGTCGCCGCGCCCGGTTCATCTCCGTCAACCTCAGCCGCGACGAGCTGACCCGCAACCGCCGGCCGGCCATCGGCATCCAGGCCGATCCGGCTGCGTTCTTGCGGCAGTTGGCCGCCCATGCGCTGCCCGGCGAACGCTGGGCGCCCTGGCTGGCGCAGTTGCAGGCGCGTGACCAGGCGCGCAACGCGGAGATTGCCGGCCAAGCCCAGGCGCCGTCCGCGTTCATCAATCCATTGCACCTCTGCCGGGAGATCAACGCCGCGCTGGGGCCGGAGAGCATCATCGTGGCCGACGGCGGCGACTTCGTGGCGACGGCCTCCTACATCGTGCAGCCGCCCGGCCCGCTGACCTGGCTCGACCCCGGCCCCTTTGGCACGCTGGGCGTGGGCGCGGGGTTTGCCCTGGCCGCCAAACTGTGCCGGCCCGCGGCCGAGGTCTGGCTGCTCTACGGCGACGGCGCGGCCGGTTTCAGCCTGATGGAGTTCGACACCCTGGTGCGTCACCGGGCGCCGGTCATCGCGGTGATTGGCAACGACGGCGGCTGGACGCAGATTGCCAGGGAACAGGTGGAAATGCTGCACAGCGACGTAGCCACTGTGCTGGCGCAGAGCGACTATCACCGGGTGGTGGAGGGGCTGGGCGCGGTCGGCTTGCGGCTGGACGACCCTGAGCTGGCCGCGGAAACCCTGGCCCAGGCGCGGCAGGTCGCGGCCACGCGCCCGGTCCTGGTCAACGCGCTCTTGGGTAAGACCGACTTTCGCAAAGGCTCCATCTCGATGTGATCGAGAGGCGCATGGGGAGACTCGTCGGCAGGTGCGTCGGGAGGTAGGGTCGGGAGTTAGGGTCGGGAGGTAGGGTCGGGAGGTAGGGTCGGGAGGTTGAATGGAAACACAGACACTGTACGAAATCATCGGCTATGTGGCCTCGATCGTGGTGGCAATTTCACTCACCATGCGATCTGTCTTACGTTTGCGCATAGTCAATTTGATCGGCGCGGCGGTCTTCACGATCTACGGCGCGCTGATTCACGCTTACCCGGTGGCTGCGCTCAATGGTCTGATTGTGCTGATTGATCTTTACTACTTGATCGAGGTGGCGCGGACCAAAGCCTACTTTGCTCTGCTGGAGGTTACTGCCGAATCCAAGTATCTGCCTGCCTTCCTGCGCTTTCACGCCCAGGGCATTCGGCAGTTCTTTCCCAATTTCGAATACACGCCCGACCCAGCCGATGTCATTCTGTTCGTGCTGCGAGACATGGCGCCTGTCGGCCTTTTTGTGGCGCGGGCCGGGGCGCCGGGCGAGATGAACGTTCTCTTGGACTATGTGATCCCCGGCTACCGTGATCTCAAGCCGGCCTTGTTTCTGTATGCGCAGCAAGCGCCGCGCTTCCGCGCCCAGGGCATCACGCGCCTGCGTGCAGTGGGCAGCACACCGGCCCATCGCAGCTACCTGGAGCGCATTGGTTTTACGCCGCAAAACGACTATTACTACCGTTCATTGAACTAGCCTAACCTGAACTCCCCCTGGCCGCCCGACCGCGCCAGGGTGTTGCGGAGGAGAAGATTACCGTGTTCGAGAATACTCATCGCCCGCCCAGTGTACGGGCCATTATCGTGGGAGTCATGCTGACCATCTTGCTGTGCGCCATCGGCTGGTCGTTGGGCAGTGTCGCCAAGCTGGTCGGTTCTCTCTTTCTCTACTTACCCGACAAACTCGGCATCGTGCGCCAGGTCGAACGGAGTGAGGTGATCTCGTTCGATCTCATCCACACCCCTACGACTGTTGATCTGCCGGCCGCCGGCCGCTACGCCTTTTACATTGCGGATGTTGATCTATTGTCTCTCACCGATCAGATCATGGAGACCGACGTGGGTCCCTGGCTGGGGGTGAAGGCCCTGGACAGCGGCCGGTTGCTGCC
>JAYRVL010000091.1:0-3858 GCA_041918575.1 Anaerolineae bacterium
GCCGGCCACCAGCACGCAGGGCCGCACCAGCGTTGAGATCATGAACCTGCTCGGCTATGATGCCCTGGCCCTCGGCCCCCAAGACCTGGCGCTGGGACTGGATGTCCTGCGCCAACGCATGAGCGAAGCGCGCTTCGCCGTGCTCTCGGCCAACGCCGCCGACGCCGCCACCGGCGCGGCCATCGCCCAGCCCTACGTCATTCGCGCCATCGCCGGCCACCGCATCGCCATCATCGGGCTGAGCGACGCCACGGAGACGCAGGACATCATCGTGAGCGATCCGGTCGCAGCCGCCCAGGCCGCCGTCGCCGCCGTGGCGGACCGCGCCGACATCATCATCCTGCTCTCCCACGCCGGCCTGGCAGAAGATCAAACGATCGCTGAAACTGTTCCCGGCATTGACGTGATCGTCAGCGGCGGCCCTGGTGTGCGGCCTGAGCCGGCCCGCCATCCAACCACCGGCGCGTTGATCGTGCATGCCGACGAGGCGCAGCCCGGTCACGCCGGCCGCGTGCTTGGCCTGCAAACCCTGGACTTCGACGCCGCCGGGCAGCTCCAACAGGTGCAAATCGAATACGTTCAGCTCGGCCCGGAGATTGCCGACGATGCGAAAATAGCCGCGTGGGTGGAGGGGGCAACCGCCAAGTAGTTTGACTCGCCCCTAAATCGCGGTTATACTCTCTGCCCGACATCTTCTCCGCTGAAGAACATCAATCTGGAGGTACTGTTTTGGAAGCCTGGATCGCCGAGCACCTGGTGCCGCTGTTTCAGAATTTGTTCGATACGATTGGATGGCCCGGCGTGGTCATCATCATGGCGCTGGAGAGCGCCAACATCCCCATTCCGAGCGAAATCACCATGCCGCTGGCCGGCTGGCTGCTGACCCCGCGCACCGCGTTTGCCTGGTGGCAGGCCGCGCTCATCACCGGCTTCTGGGGCGCCCTGGGCTGCACCCTCGGTTCCGTCGCCTCGTACGCGCTGGGCTACTGGGGCGGGCGTCCGCTGGTCGTGCGCTATGGCCGCTACATCCTGGTGACAGAAGAAGATGTGGATCGCTTCGATCACTGGTTCCAGCGCTGGGGCGACTACGTCTCCTTCATCTCCCGCGTCCTGCCCATCGTGCGCACCTTCATCTCATTCCCGGCCGGCGTCTTCAAGATCCACTTCGCCAAGTTCACCGCCCTGACCTTCATCGGTTCCTTCATCTGGTGCGCGGCCCTGGGTCTCGTCGGTTGGGCGCTGGGCGATCAGTGGGAGCAAATCCTGGGCATCATGGGCCCGGCCAAATACCCCATCGCCGCGCTCATCGTGTTCGGCCTCGTCTACTACGTCTGGCATCACCTCACCGCGCCGGCGCGCAAACAAGCCGGCCGGCGCGTCACAGCCGGCGAATGAGCCCCAACCGCGCCATTGACGCCCGTCGCCTCAACCGGCCGCCACGGTAGCAATGCCGGCCAGTTGAATGCGCTGCTCGGTGAAAATCACCACCCGCAAATCCACACGCAGCAGCGCCCCCTCCGTCAAGCGGCCGCTCCACACCAGCGAATCGGCCGCCTGGCGATAGGGATAATCGCCGGGCGGCAGGCCGCCGATGCGCGCCCCTTGTTCGGTCTTGCCCTCATAGGTCAGGCTGGTACCGGGAACAGTGTCCCCGCGCGCAATGTTGTACGTCACCGGCACGCGGTAGGCCACAACCGGCCGCTCTGGAAAGACCGCAGGCGTAGGGTTGACGTTGCTGATGGTCAGATCGGCCGTACCGGCCAGTTGCACCTTGTCCGCCGTATAGTAAACCACCCGCAGCCCCAGGTCAGCCTGAAAATCACGGCCCAGGTAGCCCTGCCAGCCCACGAAATCGCCGATCTTCTTGACCGCGCGCTGATCGTCAATCCACAACTCCGCGCCGTCCGGCGTTTCACGCGCATAACGCACATTGGCGCCCGGCAGGGTCTGACCGACGGCAATGCTCTGCTCGGTAGGGCCAGAATAGCGCAGCGTCCCATGATCGCTGCGCACACAGGCCGTCAACTGCAGGCCCAGGATCAACATCAGCAAACCACGCCGCAGCCAGGTCATACCCCTGGCGCGGCCATTGACACGTGCCAGCATAAATCACCTCCAAACTCATGCGCAATTTCGATCGCTCGCGTTCGTCAGCGGCGGCCCGCCCGATAACGGTGCTCAGCCCGCACGCCCTGCAGAAGCCCGTGCAACGAAGAAATGCCCCAAAGACACCAAAAATCCGTGTCCGTCCGTGTCAATCCGTTTACCCCTCATCTCGCCTCGAGCGGCGCTCGCCCCAGGCGCACACTGATGTAAACGAACAGACCGCTGTTGATGACAAACAGCCCGGCCAGGGCAAAGACGAGCAGGGTGCCGCCCGCGCCCACCAACAGGTTATCGTTCAACGTGCCTTGCGCCTGCAATACAGACGCCAGCCCGGCCACCCCGTTCCATAGGCCATGAATGACGACGGCCAGACCGTAGAGGGCTGGCAGACGCCAGCGACGCTCCCTGCTGAACCAGGCCTGCCAGGCCAACCCCATCAGCCCGGCCGCCAGGCAGTGAACCACCGCAGTGGCGGAGCGCAGCACCAGCGCGCCGCCCCAGTGGGGCAGCACCGCCGCCACGTTGAACATCGTCTCCGTGATCGCAAAACCGGCGCCGGCAGCCGCGCCCCACAAAAAGGCCGCGCCGGGCGTCAGGTCACTGCGCCGGGCGGCCAGCAGCGCCACCCCCACGCTCTTGCTAAATTCTTCGATCAGCGGCGCGCCGACGGCAATGACCAGGCCGGCCCCGATCAACACCAACGGCGAGTTGAGCAGCGACTGCACGAAAGCCGGATCGCTGAACACCTCAGGCCGACTCAACTGGCTGACCAGCATCTCCAAGCGCGCAGAGCCGCCAGGCGTCAGCGACACGATCAACCAGGCCGTCAGCGCCAGCCCCATCACCAGGATCACCTCGATGAACATGGATAGACCGGTGGCCAGCACGGCCCCGCCGGCCACCTGCAGCAGCAGATCGCGGCGCTGCACCTCCTGGCCGGCCGGCCGCAGCAGGAGTGCGGCCAGCGCCAACACGCACAGGGGCGCGGCCAGGCTGGCGATCACATGCAAGGGTGGAAAGAGCCAGGGCGCCATGCTCGTCGGCAGCACGGCTCCCCCCACTGCCAGCGCCAGGAGAAAGACCAGCAAGAACCACCACGGCCCCGGCCAACGCATCATCCTGGGCGCGGCCCCGCTGTACCGACGCCAGCCGACCCAGGCGAACGCCGCGCCCGCGCCGCCGCTCACAGCCATCAGCGCCACTGCCACCGTGTTGACCTGCAGCAAATCATAGTTGGCATCCGGTGACACCACCGGCAGCCCCAGGTAGAAAAGCCCGGCCAAAAGCCCTAACATCACCATGCCCAGACCCGCGACAATCAGGGCAACGGACCCAAATCGCTGCATAAAAAATTCTGAATCCCCTTCTCCAAAAAATCGGCGTTTGCCCGGCAAGCGTCCAACTATGGTAGTGTAAGCCGGTATCTGTGTCAAGTTGCGCGTGACCCCAGGCCGCGCGCACTTCAATTGACAGTTACGCCGCGCTGTGTTACACTCATTTTGGTGCCGGTTGGTACTGGAATCGAATGAATTGGACCTTCGGGGCAGAGTGAGATCCAGACAGTCAGGGTCAATTCTCGACCGGCGGTAGGAGCCAGGCGCAGCAAGCGCCCGACTCAAGCCCGCAACCCACGTCATGTGGTGGATTCGGTACGGCAAAAACGCCAAATCCGGAGCCGACGGTAAAGTCCGGATGGGAGAAGGTCGCGACAAGGCTCAACGGGCATGGGTCAGGCCCATCCGCGTGCGCCAC
>JAYRVL010000092.1:0-7597 GCA_041918575.1 Anaerolineae bacterium
GCTGCTCGCAGTTTTCATTGGTGGCAGGCGCCCAGGCCCTGGCTGACGCCAACATTCAATGGGACGATGAAGAGGCGGCGCGGGTCGGCGTTTGCATGGGCACCGGCCTGGGCGGATTCGACGTGGCGGAAGAGATCTTCCGTTTGCTGATCACCAAGGGGCCTGGTCGCCTCAAACCGCACATGGTCACCGCTGCTCTGCCCAACATGCCCGCCTTTCACCTGAGCCAAACCGTCAACTGCAAAGGCCCGCTCTCCACCGTGGTCACGGCTTGTGCGGCCGGCACGCAGGCCATTGGCGACGCAACCGCAATGATCCGCCGCGGCGCGGCCGACGTGATGCTGGCCGGCGGCGTAGAGGCGTTGATCGGCCATACTTTCTTTAGCGGTTTTACGGCCATGCGTGCGGTTTCGACGCGCAACGATGAACCGACGCGTGCCAGCCGGCCGTTCGACGCCAAGCGCGACGGCTTTGTCATTGGTGAGGGCGTGGGCGTCATGGTGCTGGAACGCCTGGAACATGCCCTCAAGCGCGGCGCGCGCATCTACGCCGAGGTGTTGGGCCAATCGGCCAGCGCCGACGCCTATCACGTGGCCGCGCCTGAGCCAGAAGGCGCCGGCGCCGCCCGCGCCATGGCCGCGGCCCTGGCCGATGCCGGTCTCAGCCCGCGCGACGTGGACTATATTAACGCGCACGGCACCTCCACTCCCATCGGCGACCCCACCGAAACGCGGGCCATCAAACAGGTGTTTGGAGAGCACGCCTACGACCTGGCGATCAGCTCCACCAAGTCCATGATCGGTCACACGTTTGGCGCGGCCGGCGCGATCGAGGCCATGGCCTGTGTTTACAGCGTGGTCCACAACCTGATTCATCCCACCATCAACCTGGAGGAGCCTGATCCACTCTGCGACCTGGACTATGTGCCCAATATGGCGCGCCGCAGTCCGGTGCGCGTGGCCATGTCCAATTCGTTCGGCCTGGGTGGGCAAAACGCCTGCCTCGTTGTCGGCAAATACGCGGCTTGAACATCGTTCAACAAGGATACGATTTACCTGATGCAAGTCCATCTGAATACAAAATACATCCAGCGCCGTGCGACCATCGGCAAGTACACCACCGGCGCCGCCCTGCTCGTTCTGCTGGCCGGCAGCATTATTTCCTTCATGGGCAATGTCAACCTGCTGCCCTATGCACTGGGCTGCCTCTTGATCGGCTTCGTGGGCGCCAATATCGGCTCGTTCTACATGCGACGCTTCGTGCGCAAGCCGCGGCAGGATGAGGTCATTGCCACCGGTCTGAAGGGATTGGACGATCGCTACGAGTTCTTTGCCTGGCAACTGCCCGCGCCCAATGTGCTGCTCAGCCCGGCCGGGCTGTTCGTCTTCATCACGCGCGATCAGGAGGGCAAGATCACGATCACCAAGAACAGTTGGCGCCAACCGTTCAATTTGCTGCGGTTTTTCACCGCCTTTTCGCAAGAGGCCCTGGGTAACCCGACTCGTGAGGCGCAGGAAGAGGTCGCGCGTCTCAAGCAGTGGATCGTACAGAACGGGCCGGAGTTCGAGGTTGAGCCACAACCGGTGGTGGTTTTCGTGGCTAACAAAGTCGTTTTGACCGTCAACGACGCGACCATGCCGGTGGTGCATGCGAGAGACCTGAAGGAGTTCATACGCAAGCAATCGCAGGCCAAGAGCGGCCGCCTCAGCGACACGGTGCGCAAGCAGTTGAGCCAGTTGTTTACCGCAACATGATAGTGGAGTGAGCTTCTTACGGTTGAATCGTGGCGGCAAAATCACCCGTGCCGAGCACGACATACACGATGACTGAGCTGCCAGGCAGCACCCCAGCCAGGGCGGCCAGGGCCGTCACCTCCGCCTGCTGGGTGCGAGGATTGACGGTAGTGGTTTGGTCCGTGACGTAGAAAGCGTAGCCATCCGTGGTGGTTTGCGCGGCCAGGTTGAGCCTGGCCAACGCAGGAAGGGTGCGCTTGACCAGGTCCAGCGCCGCGGCGGCGTCGCCCGGATAGCCTGCGCTACTCTGCAGGCTGAAGGCGCCTAGCGATGCCGCTTCGATGTCCGCGGTCAAATCACCCGACACCTGACCGGAGCCATAAGCCACCACGCCAACGCCGCCGCTCAGGCGACCGGCATAGGCAGCCATCGCCAGGTGTACGGCAGCCTGCATACTCTGACTGCCAGCGGTTGACAGCGTTGGCGCCACGGTCAGCGGTCCGCTGACCCCACGGGCCTGGGTCACCTGTACACTGATGCCGAGCATCTCCTGGGCGTAGGTCTGGATGACGTCGGCGGCATCGCTGGCCGGCACCGCGGTCAGGTTGGGCGCCGGCGCGCCGGTGGCACGCGAACCGGGGCGACCGGCAGCACCGGCTTGACCTGCGCCCGCCCCCCGCGGCGTGGCCAGGTCGTTGCCCGGCCCTGTCCGGCCGCCGCCAGATTATGACCGCTCGCCGGCAGGCGGTTCCCCCGGGGCGCGGGAACTCCCTGCCGCGGGCGCGCCGGGTGAACCGCAAGCCGTCAGCATCACCACCAACAACGTACACAACCCCATCGTCCGCATCGTTCTTGCCATCCATGCCTCCGTCTATGCCCTGATCTTGATCCCCGGCTGCTATCCTCTCAATTTGCAGGGGCGATCCCTTGCGGTCGCCCGGCGGGCAGGCGCAAGGCCGTGCCCCTACTTTGCGCTCTTCAGAAGCCCAGGCCACGCTCCTTCATGCTGACGAAGCGCTGGTGGCCGATCAGCACATGATCGAGCACGTCAATATCAAGCAGACGCCCGGCCTCCACGATGCTGCGCGTCACGCGCACATCCTCCGGCGAAGGCGCCGGATCGCCGCTGGGGTGATTGTGCGCCACGATCATGGCCGCGGCATTGGCCTTGATGGCATGGCGGAACATCTCACCCACGCGTATGGCCGCGCTGTTGAGCGAGCCTTGATAAATGATAGGAATGCCAAGCACCGTGTTGCGCGTATCGAGCAGGATCGTGCGCAGTTGCTCCTGTTCCAGCAGCGCCATCTCCGCCATCAGCAGTTCGGCGGCCTCGGCCGGCGAACGCACTTGCGGCCGATCGAGAGGCGACGCAACGAGCAGGCGTTTGCCCAGCTCCAGCGCTGCCTTGATCTGCGTCACTTTGGCCGGCCCCAGCGCCTTCTCTTGACACAGTTCATCGAAACTGGCACGCGCCAGGCCAGGCAGACCGCCATACCTGCTGAGCAAGCGCTGCGCCACGTGCAGAACGCTCTCCCCTTCGGTACCCACGCGCAGCAGGATGGCGATCAATTCAGCGGTAGCCAACGCGCCAGCCCCGTAGTATTGCAGACGCTCGCGCGGGCGTTCATTGGTGGGCATGTTGCGGATCAAAAGCGTGTATTCAACGGCGTTAGATTCGGACATGGGCGAATTAGTTTCCTTTCCCTGAGCGTTGAATGCGACAACGAAACAGACCTCGTCACATTCGCGGCCTCGCACCCGCAACTATTTCCGTTCTCGAAACGTTATCATAAAAGCAGTTCGCGGCCGGGCTTTGCTCGATCACCTGGAATCGAGTATAATCGGTCAAACCGATGAACTTACCTGAGGAGACTCTTGCATGTCGTCTGACCTGTTGAATACCATCGGCGCCGCCTTGCAGACGGTGGTCGCCGTGTTTGGGGCCTTATTGGTGGCCTTCTGGATTGCCCTCATCATCTGGACATTCCGTGATATGCGCGCCCGCACTCGCGACATTCTCGCCGCTCTGCTGGCAACGCTCCTGGTTCTGCTCTTTGGCCCGATCGGCCTGGGATTGTACCTTCTGCTGCGCCCACGCGATACCCTGGCCGAACAGTATGAGCGAATGCTCGAAGAAGAGGCCCTGCTGCGCGACATGGAAGAGCAGCCTGTGTGCAGCAGTTGTCAGCACAAGATCCAACCTGATTGGATGCTGTGCCCACACTGCACCGCTGAACTGCGTCGCCCCTGCACCTCTTGTGGTCGCTTGCTCGACATGAGTTGGCAGATTTGTCCCTACTGCGCCCAGGCGCCTTCCGTCGCCCCTGGCCAAACCCTGCCCGCCACACCCGCGGCAGACGACGGGCGCTGGGTCAGGCCAACCACCCTGACCGTCCCGGCGCCTGTGCTCAAGCCAGAGGGGCCGACGCCACGCTGAGACATGAGATGAACATGAGGTTGAAAGGAAAACATCATGAGTAAAAGTAAAGTTGCCATTCTTACTACAACGCCTGCCACGGTTCTGGACGATTATCATCGCCTGATGAACCTGGCCGGCTACCAGGATGTCATCGCCAGGGACGCCGACACAGCCCTGAAAGTCAACATCTCCTGGCATGTCTTCTATCCCGGCAGTTCTACCACGCCCTGGCAGTTGGAAGGCGTTGTCCGCGCCATGAAGCAGGACGGTTACGATCCCAACCTGATTCATGCCTGCCACAACCGCACGGTCGTCATTGATGCGCACCTGGGCGAACGTGAAAACAAGCAACTCAACGTCGTGGAAGCCCACGGCCTGCGCAACGTTCATCTTTACGAAGACCAAGAATGGATCAACGTCCGCGACGCGGTCGGCGACCTTGCCAACAAGTTCCTGGTGCTCAACCAGGTCTACCCGCAGGGCTTCAACATTCCCAAACGCTTCATCGGCGAAAACATCATCCATCTGCCCACGATCAAGACCCACGTCTTCACCACGACGACCGGCGCCATGAAGAACGCGTTCGGCGGCCTGCTCAATGAGCGGCGCCACTGGACGCATCCGGTCATTCATGAAACCCTGGTAGACCTACTGATGATTCAGAAGAAAATTCATCGCGGCGTCTTCGCCGTGATGGACGGTACCTTTGCCGGCGACGGCCCCGGCCCGCGCTGCATGATCCCATACACCAAGAACGTGATCCTGGCGAGCAGCGACCAGGTGGCGATTGACGCCATTGCCGCCAAACTGATGGGCATTGATCCGCTCTCCATCAAGTTCATCCGCCTGGCGCATGAACTGGGTTTGGGCTGCGGCGACCCACGCGAGATCGAGATCGTGGGCGATCTGGCCGCCGCGCAGCAGAACTGGCATTTCGACGGGCCGTTCAAGAATATGACCTTTGCCTCCCGCATGCAGCACAAGATCTACTGGGGACCGCTCAAGCGCCCCATAGAATGGTCACTGAAGACGTTCCTGGCGCCCTGGGCGTACATGGCCTCGGTCATCTATCATGATTCCTTCTGGTACCCCTTCCTGGGTAAGAAGAAGATGGCCGAGGCGCTGGAAAGCGATTGGGGGCGCCTGTTCCGTAACTGGGAGCAACTGCAGCCGAACGCGGCCGGTTTTCCAGAGGTTGGCCGTGCCGCCGCCGAGTTGAAGCGCACCGGCCTGGGAGCATTCCTGGGGTCGTTTGGCATCCTATGGACCGCGCTCAAAGAAGCGCCAGAAATCGCCGCCAGCCGGCGCATGCGTCCCGCCCTGCACGACTAACCCGGCAGATTTTTTGCCGCGAATGGTAACTGCTCAGCCTGCCTGAATTCAGACAGGATTCGTAACTGCTCAGCCTGACTGGAATTCAGACAGGATTCACAGGATATTCGAACTCTCGTGGCGATAGTTTTGCACACCACCGGCAGAAAATCCTGTTCATCCTGTCAATCCTGTCCAAGTGAGCGCATGAGGTGAGCAGTTACCAGGATTCACAGGATATTCGAACTCTCGCGCCGAAAGCACGAACCCTGTCTCACAGAGGGACAGGGTTCGTGCTTTGTATTGACTGCGTATTGCACGGATTGGCGCAAATTGATGGAAAAAAACATGCGCAGCCTATTGACAAGTGGTAGAACTTGTGATATACTGTGATGCATCAGACATTAGACATTAGACATTACAGAAATCAAAATGAAACGGTGTCTGATGGTTTCAATGGTGTTTTGCGCAAAGGATCTGAAAGACATGGTCATTGGCGACATTCGAACTTTCGTGTTACGCGCCCCGTTGGGCAAGGATCGCTTCTATTCATCGCAGTGTGCGTTTCCAGAACGCAACAGCTTACTGGTGCGGATCGAGACGGACAGCGGCATCGTGGGATGGGGCGAAGGCGGCCAGTATGGTCCGGCAGAGCCGGTGGCAAGCTGCATCAACCATGTCCTTGCACCCCAAGTCATCGGCCGCGATCCCTGTGAGCCTGTGCGTCTCTGGGAAGAACTGTACGCTGCCACGCGCGACTTCGGCCAGAAGGGCGCCTACATCGAAGCCATCAGCGCGCTTGACATTGCGCTTGCGTGAATCAATCGGTCTGGTGGATGGCAGAGTAGCGGCGCCACAACGGCCTGGCCTGGGCATTCACGTCAACCAGGATGTCTTGGAGGAATTTAGCCAATGATTGATCTCAAGCCTCTCAACGAACAGATCGAACGCGAACTCAGAAATGACATCGTGAGCGGTCAACTGAAGCCGGGCCAGAAAATTGCCATCGAGGAACTGGCCACTGAGTGGCGCGTGAGCAGCACGCCGGTGCGTGATGCGATTCGGCGCCTGGAATTGGCCGGCTTTGTCAAAGTGGCGCCGCGCAAGTCCGTCTATGTGGCGGTATTGGACGCCCGTGCGTTCAAAGACATTTTTGATCTCCGCATCGCACTGGAATGCCTGGCGGTAGAGCTTGCCTTGCCAAACCTGGGCAACCGAGAAATCGAGGATGCGATCCAGGCCTATGAAGGCGCCTTTGCCAACTATCAAAACACAGGTGACCTGGTGGAAATACGCCGAGTGGACAACCTGCTACACGAATTATTTATACAACATTCGGGCAATGCCAAATTGATCCAAATCATGGAAGAGCTGGCAGACCTGATCACCTGGGCGCGCAATATCATTGTACGTGAGGTCAAATCGTATGATGCGGCGCATCCAGAGCACATGGCGATTCTGAGCGCGGCGCGTACCCGTGACGCCGCGGCTGCGCAAGACGCCATGCGCACCCACCTGCGTAATTCGTACCTGCGCACGATTGCACGTTGGGATCAATTGACCGAGGGGGATTGACCGAGGGGGATTGACCAAGGAAATTTACCGACGAAGGTCAAAAATCGCGCAGGGTAGTATTGACCCCAAACGTTCGGCAACTATGCTGCCATCTCCGAGAGAGGAGGTATCGAGAGGCGCTAAGGCAATCAACGTCGCGATCGAGATGAAATCGGAGCCGTAGGTCACAAGCCGCAAGCGCCGACTCAGTCCGACATTGAACGAAATTCGCAGAGACGAAGACCCCTTCTGGTTCGAAGTTAGTCTGATATTTACAAGAAGGAGAGATTACGATGCAACGCATGCGAAACGCGCTGGGTCTATTGATCATTGTCAGCCTGGTGTTGACAGCCTGTGCCACGTCAACACCGGCAACGCAGAAACCGGCAGCCGTTGCCGGCGCCACGGCTGCCCCGGCGAACAGCTCGGCAGCTAAGCCTGTTTTCGACACCCCAATGGGTAGTAGGCCATCAGGCACTTGCCACAAGCCGTCGCGTAGAACGTTTGAGCGAAAACAGGACTGTTCCTACAGGTTGTGTGCGATTTGCCAATAACCACAAGCTGTTGTATGGAAACA
>JAYRVL010000093.1:0-6615 GCA_041918575.1 Anaerolineae bacterium
AAAACAGCGACAATGACGAAGGTATAACTGCTCAACACGGACGCCCCTTCCAGGGCGCCGCGTCCCTTGAGAAACAATAAGAATTCCACGCCCGCGAAGGCGCCGAACATGAAAATTTCTCCGTGTGCGAAATTAATGAATTCGAGAACACCGTACACCATCGTGTAGCCGAGGGCGATGGTCGCGTACACAAAACCGAGAACGACGCCATCCAGGATGACCTGGGGAAGAATCAAGAGAGTGAGTTGCAGAAGGTCCAGATCGGTGCGCGTTCCCCTGAGGAGAAACGCGACCGCTACGACAAACAGTGAGACGACAAGGCTAGTGCCGAGCACGAAGACCAGCATTTGGCCGAGGGGGCGCAGGATTTCGCGCAACGTCGTGTTTTGGAGCAATCGTTGCATGGGCGCATCCTTTCGAGTTGAGTTGTAACGCTATCCGTGCGACGCGAACGCCCACGGCGGGGCAAGGGCGAAAGCCGGGCGGCCGGTTGCCAATCAAATGGGCAACCCGCTCACCCGGCTTCGCTACGAATGTCGGTCCTACTTGGTCGGCGGCGCGATATCGAGGGTTTGAGCGATGGCGTTGTCGCCCCACTTGGCGGCGTCGGATGACTTGACCTGGATGACGAAGTACTTGGCCGAAGCCAGGTCGCCCAGGTTGTTGAAGCTCAGGTCGCCGGTGATACCCTTGTAGCCGGCCGTGGCGCGCACGGCAGCGGTCACATTGGCGCGGGTGGGCTTGGCCTTGGCCGCAGTCGCGGCGGTTTCGATGCCCTTGAGGCAGATGCCCATCGAGTCGTAGGCCTGTGCGCTGAACGGTTCGGGATTGGCGCTGAACTTGGCCTGGTAGTCGGCAATGAACTTGGCGGTGGCCGGATAGACGTTGGCCGGGCCGGCGACGGTGCTGTAGTACATGCCCACCACCGACTCGCCGCCCAGGTTGACCAACTCGGAGCTGTCCATGCCGTCAGGTCCCATGAACACCGACTTGACGCCCTTGTCCCGTGACTGCTTGAAGAAGATGCCGGCCTGCGGATACAGACCGCCAAAGTAGACCAGGTCGGGCGCATTGGCCACGATCGGGGTAATCAGGCTGTCGAAGTTCGCCTGCTCCTCCGTGCCCTCGAAGCCCAGCACCTTGATGCCGTCCTTCTCCGCGGCCTGACGGAAAAACTCCGCCACGCCCTGACCGTAGGCCGTCTTGTCATGCATGATGTAGGCGGTCTTGATCTTCAGGGTGTTGAGTGCGAACTGCTCGCCCACCACGCCCTGCACGTCGTCACGTCCCACGATGCGGTTCACCTCGGTGTAACCACGGTCCGTCACCTTCGGGTTCGTGTTGGCCGGACTCACCATCGCCAACTGCGCCGTGTGATACTCCTCGGAACTTGGAATGGCTACGCCTGAGTTCAGGTGTCCCACCACACACAGAATGTCCGGGTCGGCCACGATGTTCTTGGCATTGGCGACGCCCGTATCCGGCGTGGCCTGGTCGTCGAACGGCACCAACTGCACCTCGAAGCCCATTCCCTTCAACGAACCACCCATCTGCTCCAGCGCCAACTGTGCGCCGTTCTTGATCGCTACACCCAGCACGGACTGCGGCCCGCTCAACGGACTCTGCGTCGCAATCTTGATCGTGCCACCAGCAGCTTTGGGGGCTTCAGTGGCTTTGGGGGCTTCAGTGGCTTTGGGGGCTTCAGTGGCCTTGGGGGCTTCAGTGGCCTTGGGGGCTTCGGTTGGCGTTGTGGCGCTGCCGCAGGCTGCCAACAGCACAGAGGCTATCAACAGCACAGCTAGTAGACCATACACTCGCTTGGACATACGTTCTCCTCCTGACTAAAACTGACTCAACTGGCATATTTAGTGGGCACCTGCCCAGATAATGGCGATATTCGCACAAACGGACTGCGTATCAGGAATCATAGCAACGATGGGTAGGCCGAGGCATAGCGGCCAAAAACGGGGAGTCAGGCTGTGTCGTTGGCGTCATCTCCATGCGTCGGTGCATGAAATCCTATGGCGAACGACAAAACAATACAGAGACGATGCTGCCTTTGTGCGGGAACGAAGATTGGCAGGGATTATAGGAGAGGGTGTCAATTTTGTCAAACACCTAACCCGAAAGCCCTGCAGGTGGTTTGAAAATTGGCTGCGACAATGGTATAATGGCAGCCATATTGATGAATTGTGGAGGACGTTCGGGAATGGCACGCAAATCGAGTAATTCACCAAAGCGCGACTGGCGCCAAGTGGTGTTGATCATTCTCAGCCTGTTTCTGATTTTGAGCATGGCCCTGGGTTATGTTCTGCCCTATCTCATGCCCAATTGAACGGCGGCGAGACCGGCATGGACTTGAACCATCTCTTTGATTGCCATTTCCCCATACCTGCGGTAGGCGCACGTGACTGAACAACGCAAGGGTCTGCTGCTGGTGGCGCTGGCCGTCTTCTTTTTTTCCACCAGCCCCGTGTTGGTGCGCTGGGCCGCTCCGCTCAGCGCGTACGAGATCGCCGCCGGGCGCCTCCTGATAGCCAGCCTGGCCGTGCTGACCCTGGCGCGGTTGAACAGGCAGCGGCTGCACGTGGCGCGGGGCGACTGGGGCCGCTTCGTGGTCTTCGGGCTGATCACCGCGCTGCACTTCTTGTTCTACATCGCTTCGCTTAGCTTCACAACCATTGCCCATTCACTGGCGATTGTCTACACCGCGCCCATCTTCGTCAGCCTGGCCTCGGCCTGGTTCTTGAACGAACCGATGCCGCGGCGCAAATGGGGCGGCGTGGCGTTGGCAGTGGCGGGCGTGGCGATTTTGTCCAGCTTCGAACCAACCTGGACCACCCGCATGGCGATCGGGGATTTGCTGGCGCTTGGCTCCGCCGTCACCTTCGGGCTGTACTCGGTCGCCGGGCGCTCACAGCGGGCAACCTACCCGCTCTTGACCTACGCCGGGGTGGTGTACGGTCTGGCCGGCGCGTGGGCGCTGCCGGCCGCCCTATTCAGCTTCGAGCCGGCCGCGTATGGCTGGCAGCAGATTCTGGCGGTCGTCGGCCTGGGCATTCTGCCGTTGGGCGTGGGGCACACGCTTTACAACGCGGCTCTGCGCCGCATGCACGCCACCTACGCCAACCTGGTCGCCACGCAGGAAATCACCGGCGGCGTCCTGCTGGGCGTTTTGCTGCTGGGTGAAATCCCCAGTCCGGTCAGCCTCATCGGCGCGCTGGTGACACTCATCGGCATCGCCCTGGTCATCTTGTAACCCTGGAGTTTCACATGCCAACACGCATTGACTGTCGTTATTACTATGAAGATTTTCACCGCGGCCGCGAGGTGCAGGAATGCCGCCTGCCGCGCAGCCGCGAGTCCGCGGTCTGGAATCCAGGCGTGTGTCAATCCTGCCCGGTACCGGGCATTCTGGCAGCGACCAACACCCGCTACCTGGCGCTGGAGGGAACCATCAAGCGCCGCTTCCTGCTGGGGAATCGCATGTCGGTCTTCGCCATTTGCACCCACCACAAGCAGCAGTTGAGCGATCCCCGCGTCTGCCCGGCCTGCGCCAGCGAGCAGACCTAATCGCGCTCCTCCCAGCCGCCGAAGTCTACCGCGGTCAGTGCATCGCCGCCGGGCGCGGTCACGACCTGGCGCACCCGCAGATCGGCCTTATCCAGCCATTCATTGCACACGGCCGCCAGCGACACCCCTTCTTCATACAGCGCCAGCGATTCTTCCAGCGGCAGGTCGCCCTGCTCCAGCTTGCGCACCACCTCATCCAGGCGTTGGAATGCTTCTTCGAATGTCATCTACTGTCACCTCTGCTTCGAATGCGCCGCCGGTCACCTGAATCTGCAGGCGCTCGCCGAGCGTCACCTGTGTCACATGGCGCACCACCGCGCCGCTGGCCTTGTGCTGCACAATCGCGTACCCCCGCGCCAGCACCTGGCGGGGATTGAGCGCCTCCACGCGGCCCTGATGGCCGGCAACCTGGCCGCGCGCCAGCGCCAGCCGGCGTTCGACGCGCGCCCGGCCGCGCCACAGCAGCTCGTCTATGCGCTGGCGCCGGTAGGCGATGAGTTGCTGTGGCGACGCCCGCGCCAGCAGCCGTTGATACGCCTGCACCTCGCGCCGCGCCGCGGCCAGGCGAGCCTGCATGTGCATTGCCAGCAGGTCGGACAAACGGCCCACCTGCTCGCGCAGCTCACGCTGATCGGGCGTCACCGCCGCGGCCGCGGCCGTGGGCGTGGCCGCGCGCACATCGGCCACAAAATCGGCAATCGTAAAGTCAACCTCATGCCCCACGCCGCTGACAACCGGCGCCGCGCTGGCATGGATGGCGCGAGCCACCCGCTCGTCATTGAAGGCCCACAATTCCTCCAACGAACCGCCGCCGCGCGCCACGATGATGACATCAATGTGCTCCACCGTGGCCGACCATTGATTGAGCCGCTGAATGGCCGCTTCGATCTGCGCCGGCGCTTCGCTGCCCTGCACCAGGGTGGAGGCCAGCAGCACATCCACCAGGGGAAAGCGCGCCTTGAGCGTGCGCAGGATGTCGCGCAGCGCGGCGGCGTCGGCCGAAGTGACGATGCCCACGCGCCGCGGCCAACCGGGCAGCGGCCGCTTGCGCGCCTGATCGAACAGCCCTTCGGCGGCCAGCCGCGCCTTGAGCGCCTCGAAGGCCTGGTGCAATTGCCCCAGGCCCGCGGCTTGCAGCAGGTCAACCACCAACTGCAAGCGCCCCTGCGCCGGGTAAACATCCACCTTACCATGCACCTGCACCAGGTCGCCATGCGCGGGTATCGTGCGCAGATGGATGGCCTGGCTGCGCCACATCACGCATTCCAGCGCGGCCGCGCCATCTTTCAGGCGGAAATAGCAGTGACCTGAACCGGCCGCCTGCGTAAACTGCGACACTTCGCCCTGCACCCACACATCTTGCAGGGTGTAATTGGCCTGGATGGTATTCTTGATGACGTTGAGCAGTTGGCTGATGCTGATGACGGTTGGCATGGCGGCGGTTGACCTCCTCACTGGCTGCGGCGCACCAGCAGGCGCATTCCCTGCCGACCGATGACTTCAACCTGTGCGCCGGCGGGCGCCGCGCCTTCTGCGATCTGTGCCTGCCACAGCTCGCCGTTGAGAAGAACCTGGCCGGCCGGCTCCAGCGCGCTGCGCACCTCGGCGCGGCGGCCAATGAGCGCCTCCGCGCCGGTGGCCGGTTGGCGGCGCTGCGCGGCAATGGCCTTGGCCACAGCAAAGACGAAGAAGGCCGCGGTCAGCAGCGCCAGGGTGATGATCGTCGGCCAGGGAACGGCCGCGTAGGGTGTGTTGAACAAGATGCCTGCTCCTACTATGAAAGCGCCCACGCCTCCCGCCGTCAGTACGCCGTGAGTGGGCGCCTTGATGTCCAAAATGAAGAGGGCGAAGGCCAGCACGATGAAGCCCAGGCCCACCCAATTGGCCTCCAGCGCGCCCAGGCCATAGAAGGCCAGCAGCAGCGCGGCCACGCCCACAATGCCGGCCGCGTAGCCGCCCGGGCTGGAAAGCTCGTACAGCAGCGCGTTGAGTCCCAGCGTCAGCAGAATGGCGGCAATGGCCGGATTAGTCACCGCGTTCAACAGATCTTCGAGCAGGCCAAACGGCACTTCGTTGACACGGATTCCTTCGGTCTGAAAGGTCTGCTCGCGGTCGTTGACCGTCACCGTGAAACCATTCATCTGCGCCAGCAGGTCGTCCAGGTCACGGGCGATGAAATCAATCACGCCCAACTCTTTGGCCTCATCGGCCGTGGCCGCGCGGGCCTCTTCCACGGCCTGGCGGGCAAATTCAACCGCCTTCTCCCCGCGGCGCCGGGAGAGGTTCTCCGCATCGGCCGAGAGGATGTTGACCAGCTTGCTCTTGATGGTGTCGGGCAGTTCCGCGCCGCCCTCCCCCACGGGGCTGGCCGCGCCAATGCTGCTGCCCGGCGCCATGGCCGCCACGTGGCCGGCCAGCGTAATCAACGTACCGGCCGAGCCGGCATGGGCGCCGCTCGGAGAAACGTAAACCACAACCGGCACATCAGACTCCAACAGGAGCTGCACGATGTCCTGCATCAGGTCCACACTGCCGCCCGGCGTGTCGAGCTGCAAGATCACCGCCTGGCTGCCGTTGGCCTGCGCCTGGGTAATGCTGCGCTCCAGGTAGCTGAACAGGATCGGCGTCACCGGGCCGCGGAAGGTCAGCACTTCCACGGTCGGCGTTTGGGCGTAGGCTGGGCGCCCTCCACTGAAGATGGTCAGCATGACCAGGAAGCCATAGAAAGCCAGGAGCAAGCGCTGGCGCCACGACGATTGTCGCATAGATCTCTCCACAGGGGGGTAATCACAGCAGCGGCGCAAGATCATCTGGCCGCTTCTGCCTGAATTATACCGCACACGCCGCGCAAAGTACAGAGGAGGTCAGAGGTCAGAGATCTACGTGGAGGGTGGTTGATTTGTGGTTGAAAGTGAGACGCGAGGAGTGAGACCGGAGACCGGAGATTGGAGACCGGAGACCGGAGACCGGAGACCGGAGACCGGAGACCGGAGATTGGAGATTGGAGATTGGAGATTGGACCCGCTTTGGGGAGATGCGACA
>JAYRVL010000094.1:0-3092 GCA_041918575.1 Anaerolineae bacterium
AAAAAACGCTAATCGCGCACAGGCGCCGCCACCCGGATGCGGCTCATCATCACCAGGGCCAGCACCATGAAGACCGCGGCAAACAGCCAGATGATGCTGTACGAGGTGAGGTCAATCAACCCGCCGGCAATGATCGGCCCGGCGATGGCGGCCAGCGATGAGGCAAAGTAGTACAGCCCGGTCAACGCGCCGATGGCGTGATTGCCGCCCACGTCGTAGACCAGCGGCAGGGAGTTGATGTTGACCAGCGCCCAGAAACCGCCCATCAGCGCCAGGAGCACGAGCAGGATCGTGGAGTTGGTCAGCATCAGGGCCAGGATCAGCCCGACCATCATGCCGAAGAGGCCGATCATGATGGTCGTTTTGCGGCCGATGCGGTTGGCAATCAGACCGCTGGGGATGGCAAACAGGATGAGCATGGCCGCAAACGCGGTGAGCATCTGCGTGCCGGTGCCCACCGCGATGCCGAGCACTTCGCGCACGTAGAGCGTGAAGAAGGCCTCGACCGCGTTCCAAGCCATGAACCAGCAGAAAATGGCGAGCAGCATGAAAAGGCCGTCCGGATTGTCTCCGCTCGTCACTTCACGCAGGCTGTCCCAGACGCCGGGCGCAGCTTCATGGGAAGCGTCAATTGCGGGCGCTTCCGGCTCATGCACGAAGGCCAGCACCACGGCGACCGCAATCAGGAGCAGCAGCGCGCCGACGATGAACGGCAGCGGCACGCCCATCTTGAACAGGGCGCCGCCGCCGAAGAGGGCGATCGCGCCGCCAACTCCGCCCATGAGATTGATGACGCCGTTGGCCTTGCTGCGCTGCTCGGATGGATAGAGATCGCCCAGGTAAGCGACAGTGGGCGAGCGGAAGAGCGCCATGCCGATGTTGGTGCCCAGGATGGCGAGGGCAATGAGGACGAAGTTGGTGCGCACGAAAGGCACCAGGATGAAGAAAACCGCGGCCAGCGGTGCGCCGGCCATCAACCACGGCTTGCGCCGGCCCCAGCGACTGCGCGTGCGATCGCTGCGCGCGCCCACCCAGGGCTGGAGGAACATGTTGATCAGGTTGTCCCAGGTGAGGATGAAACCGACGACCAGGGCCGAAAGGCCCAGGTCCTCCAGGAACGGCGGGATCAGGCTGTTGAACAGCGGCCAGACCACGCTGATGCCCAGAAAGCCAAAACCGAGAACGAACGTCTTTTTCCAGTCAAACTTCATGCGTGCCTCCCTCGATGAGATACGATTGCGCCAACTGCAGGAATCGTTCAGCGAACCCCATGAGTCTGTCAGCGTGGGGTCGCTCAATCACTGACACCGCTTGATAGTCACCTAACTGTCGTTTGTCAAAACCTTCGCGTAGCCAGTTGTGCATTTCTGGTGGCAACTCTTTGGTTTTGGCAAAATGCTGTCCAAAAGCACCGATTACCCCAGCATGGCTTGAAAAGGTCAATCCTTTTCTTAGCAACAGCGCTTCTGCGCAAAAAAACATGGCATAATAAAGTCGCGAAACAGCCGAATCATAATCGTCGTTTTCGATAAGTAGAACGGCTGATGCAATGAACCGCGCGGCTTTTTCGAGTAAGGCCTTTTCCTGGAAGGTCACAACGGTACCCCTTCGCGACGAATGTTTAAGAATAGCGGGCTACGTTGTTGTTCGAACCAGACCAGTGAAACAGGAAACGTTGAGATGAGAAGATCGTGGCGCAGGCAAATATCGGAAACGGTTGAATTGAGGCGTTCGATCTCAGTGGCGGGATTGACATCATCATTCAACACCACCATCAGGTCAACGTCTGAGGCAGCGGTCGCTGCTCCACGCGCGTATGACCCATACAGGACGAGTTGGTTGAAACGCGCACCATACAGGTCAACCAAGGCTTGCTTTACTTCCTGGAGCGCAGCGGTGGCCGCTTTTGACATTCTGAGTGACTTGCGGTTTTTTCTTGTCACAATTCACACTCCCTGGAGCACGTCTTCTCGTGTCCAATTGTAACGGCTGCAGCCAGTTTTGTGAAATCGGAGAAGGGCAATTCGTGAAAATTAGTGGCAGAGAATCCGCAGAGTCTTTTGCCACGAATGACACGAATTCACACGAAAACAACAGAACAATTCGCGAAAATTCGTGAAATTCGTGGCAGAGAGGATTGGCCCAGGTCAGGAGAACAAGCGATTATGCAGCCGCGGAAGTTGTGCAATCATCGCGCGGGCGCCGCGGTGGCGCAGGTCGGCGCTCGCCAGGCGCAGCAGGCTCACCTGGTCAAGGTCAGGCTCCACCAGCACATCGGCCGAATGGGGATCATCCCCGGTCTGCAGGAGCAGCCAGGTGATGGCGGTCACGCCCTGCCAGAACATGCTGCGCGGCATGGCGCGCGGGGGCGGAAAACAGTTGACTGCGATGACCACATCGGCCCCGAACTGACGCGCAATCGAGATGGGGAGGTTGTTGGTGATCCCGCCATCTACCAGCAGGCGCCCGTTCAGCTTGAGCGGCTCCACCATGCCAGGCACCGAGGAACTGGCACGCACGGCCGGCGCCAACGGCCCGTGCTGGAAGACGACCGGCTTACCGCTCATCAGGTCGCTGGCCACCACGATCAACGGCGTTTTGAGCTGCTCGAAGGTGGTGACGCCGGTGGTTTTCTCGACCCAGCGCTCCAGCCGGGCAAAGGTGACGCCAAAGCCGCTGCCGCGCGACGGGCGCAGGGGCCGCGCGATGCGGTCCCAGCGCATCAGGCGTGAGACTTCGCGCAACTGCTCGACGTTGGCGCCCGCGCAGTAGGCCGCGCCGACCATCGCGCCCGCGCTGACCCCCACCACGAAATCAATGGGAACGCCCTGGCCTTCGAGCACTTCCAGAACGCCGACATGGACCAGGCCGCGAGCCACACCGCCGCCCAACACCAGCCCGATTCGCTTGTTACTTGACCAATTCATTGTTGTTCGACTCGATCTTACAAGAAACCCGACTTCTCGCAGAAGCCGGGTTTCTGTCTGCTACCACAGCGCGGCCACTGCCTCTGGCAGATCCAACGCGCTCAATTTTTCCGGCAGCGGCTTGCCCGTTTCCCAATCCCAGCCGCGCAGCCGGTAGTAGATCGG